>CAYOHN010000187.1:0-7029 GCA_964403735.1 uncultured Spirochaetales bacterium
GATGGACTTCGCTCGGCTGCGCCTCGCTGCGCGCTCGCCGGGCCTCGCTTGCCGGACGCCGATTGGATTGGGGTGCTGGGCGGGCGCGTCTCGATGAGCGGCGCGCGGTGGCGGACCGGCGCCTTCACTTCGGTTGCATGCGGATGGCGCCGTCGATGCGGATGGTTTCGCCGTTGATCATGGGGTTCTCGATGATGTGGCAGGCGAGCGCCGCGTACTCCGGCGGCTTGCCGAGCCGCGGCGGGAACGGGATCTGCTTGGCGAGATACGCCCGCGCCTCCTCCGGCATCATCATCAGCATCGGCGTGCCGAACAGGCCCGGCGCGATGGTGTTGACGCGGATCCCGCTCGCCGCGAGATCGCGCGCGATCGGCAGCGTCATGCCGACCACGCCACCCTTCGACGCCGAGTATGCGCACTGCCCGACCTGGCCCTCGAACGCCGCCACCGATGCGGTGTTGATGAGCACGCCGCGTTCGCCTTCGTCGTTCGGCTCGTTCTGCATCATGCGCGCGGCTGCCAGCCGGATCACGTTGAACGTGCCGACGAGGTTCACGCGCAGCGTCAGCTCGAAGAGCTTCAGATCGAACGGCTTGCCGGTCTTGTCGACGGTCCGGCCGGCGGTGCCGATGCCCGCGCAGCTCACGACCGCGTGGATTCCGCCGAAGCGCCCGACGGCCTCGTCGAGGGCCGCCGTGACGGTGGCCTCGTCGGCCACGTCGGCCTCGCAGAAGATCGCGGTGTCGCCGATGGACTTGGCCACCTCGGCGCCCTTCGAGCGCCCGAGATCCAGGATGGCGACGCGCGCGCCGTGTTGCGCGAGCCTCCGCGCCGTCGCTTCGCCGAGGCCCGAGCCCCCGCCGGTCACCACCGCTCCGATTCCGTCGATCCGCATCGCGCGCCTCCTTCGGAGAGCGCGCAATGTAGCAACGGGAATCCGGCCGCACGCAGTGCGCGGGACGATGCGTCCGCGGCGCCGGACCGCGCTTTCAGGCTGGCCCGCGGCGTCTCCGGTGGACCCCGAGCACGAGCAGGGTGGCGGCGGTGGCCAGGCCGTTCGAGAGCGCCGCCGGCTCGGGCACGAGGATCGTCTTGCGCAGGGTCGCGGTGAACGGCGTCGCCGTCGAAATCGAACGATCCCAGCTCAGCGCGTGCTGGAAGTTCCCCGGACCCGGCACCGAGTCGGTGCCGTCGAGGTCGAGCGGCACGTCGGCGAGGATGTCCTCCAGAACGCAGCAAGGGGCGACCTGACGGGCGGTGGGCGGAGCCGAGAGCACCTCGATCGTCGCCATCGTGGCGCCGTCGGTCTGCGTGAAGAGCGTGCCGCCCGCCGTCGCGACGGCCGAGACGTCGACAGGAGTTCCGTCGAGATCGAAGTCGCTGACCGCGTAGATCCGGCCGCCCGCGGACTCGCCGAAAGGCAGTCCGGGGCCGGCCACGATCTCGATCGACTCGTCGAGGATCGTCTCGTCCCCGATCTGGCTCAGCGTGAAGCGGCCCGTGAAGTCCACTGCACCGAAGAACGCCTCGCGGAATTCCAATACGATCTGCTTCGACGCAGGATCCGCAGTTGCCGAAAGCAGCACGGCATCGATGAACTCGGCGTCCTCGAAGCTGAAGACGCTGAACGCCTGCGCGGCCAGCTGTGTCACGCCGTCGATGTCGATCCGGACGACCGCGCTGCCTCCTTCGATGCTCGTCGCTTCGATCGAGAGAGTTGCGGCACCGACCGTCACAGTGCACGTCGAAACGCCGGCGCTCGCCGGACAGGGGGCCGGTACCGCTAGCGCCGTTCGTGGGGAACCGACCAGCCCGATCCCGACCGCTGTCCACCCGATCAGCGCCGCCCGCGCGATCCGCGCCACCCCGATCGTCCCCAGCGGGAGGCGACACCGGAGATCCTCGTCTGTCCTTCCCCTCGCGGGCGCACGGGGATACACGTCCAGACCTGCCGGTCGTGCAGTCGTCTTCATTCGGGGCCCCCTCCTGACCTTTCGTGTCCCCGACAGTCTACACTACAGAGGAGGAGCGAATCTGAGCCGAATCTGATTCGTGGCTGATCCCTTGTCCGCGGATGCTGCCGACGGACCGGATGGCGACGACTTCGGATCCTCGGACTGCGGATTCTCCTTCTCCGGCTGGGAGGGATGCCATGACGCTCGAAGCGCGCTCGGCTCACGAGCAGCGTCCGAAGTCGAAAGAAGCCAGCGAGGCTGTTTCGCTCTCGTTGCGTGCCGACACCGGATCCGATCGCGACGTCCGATTCGCCGGCTTCTCACTCGACCTCGGCACCGGCGAACTCCATCGAGACGGTGTCTGGGTCCCGATCCGTCCGACTCCCCTCCGCGTTCTCGTGTGCCTGGCCCGGCGCATCGGACACATCGTTCCGAAGCAGGAGCTCCTGGACGAGGTCTGGCCGGACAGCGTCGTGACCGATGCGTCGCTCTCGACGGCGCTCCGCGAGCTTCGGCAGGTCCTCGGTGACGACGGCCGGCGGCAGGCGCTGATCCAGACGTTCCGATCGCAGGGCGTGCGGCTGGTGCCGCCGGAGCCAGGCGGTTCGGCTGGTTCGGCCGCAATGCCTTCGCGCGGGTCCGATCCCGTCGTGGCAGTCGCGATCGATGAGAAGGGCGAGGGCCACCACCATCTGCTCACCCGGCTGGGTGCCGCCCTGTTCGAAGAGGGGCGAGCCGACGAGGCCCGAGACGCCTTTCATGCGGCGGCGCGGGCTGCCCGCGCCGAGGGAGACATCAGCGGATTCGTCGCGGCGGCGTTGGGATCGGCGTGCGAACTGGGAACGATCGGCGTCGCGGTCCCGTCGCCGACCCAGGCGATGTGGCTCGAGGAGGCTCTTGCGTACGAGAGCGCGGCACCGCCATCGATGCGCGCCCGTCTACGGGCGCGTCTGGCGGCGATGCTGCCGTCCTCGCGGCGAGACGAAGCCGTGAGGCTCGCCACCGAGGCCCTTCGGCTCGCGCGCCGGGCGGCCGACCCGAGCGCGTCGATCGGAGTGCTGCACGACGCCTACTGGGTTCTCTGGTCCCCGGGAAACACCCGCATGCGCCGGATGCTGGCGCGCGAGATGATCGAAGCGGCCGAAGCCGCGGGCGATGGACTCGCCGCCGGACTCGCCCACCAGCTCGAGAGCGCCGCCCTGCTCGAACTGGGCGATCGCGCCGGAGCCGAAGCCGCCAGCGAGCGCGCGGATCGGGGCATGCGCACACGCGCGCTTCCCGCCACCCCCGCTTGGCGCGCTGGATGGCATGCGTGCATGGCGCTGCTGGATGGTCGCTTCCGCGAAGCCGAGTTCCATCTCGAGGAGGCCCTCCGCGTCGGTCGGGCGATCGGGTTGGCGAACGCGCCCCGGATCTACGCGCTCCAACTCGTCTGGCTCCGCTTCGATCAGGGTCGCCTCGGCGAACTCGCTGCGTTGGCGGACGGGGTCGATCGCCAGCTCCCGATCGGTCGTGCGGCCCGCGCGCTCGTCCTCGACGCGGCGGGCCGCAGGCGCGAGGCGCAGCAGGAACTCTCGTTACTCGCCACGGAGCTCGCCGCGATGCCGCGCGACGCCTTCTGGCTCGGCACGCTGACGTTCCTCGCGGAACTCGCGGTCGAGCTCGGGGAGAGGGTCGCCGCCGCGAATCTCTATACCGCGCTGCGACCCCACGAGTCGCAATGTGTCCTCATCGGATCGCGAACCGTGTGTCGCGGTTCCGTTGCGTTGTATCTGGGTCTGTTGGCGGGAGTCGCCGGCAATCGCGACGCCGTGATCCCGCATCTCGAGAGTCGTGGGCGCTGCATCGCGCCGGACCTCATCGGAATGGGGGATTCGGCGAAGCTTCCGCCGGCGAGCGACGACGGGCGCGATGGCCGCTATCGCTTCGTCGAGCATCGCCGCTATCTCGATGCCCTGCTCGACGAGCTCGGGGTTCGTGACGACGTCACGCTGGTGTTGCACGACTGGGGCTCGGCGCTCGGCTTCGACTGGGCGCGCCGGCATCCGGAGCGCGTGCGCGCGATCGCGTACATGGAGGCGATCGTGCGTCCGATGCGCATGGACGATCTCGATCTGGTGCCGCGGCTGATGTTCCGGGCGATGCGCGGACCGCTCGGCGAGCTGCTGGTGATCCGGATGAACCTGTTCATCGAGCAGATCCTGCCGATGTCGGTGCAGCGCGAGCTCAGCGTGGCCGAAATGGACGCCTACCGCGCGCCGTACCGGGCCGGCGGGGAGGACCGGCGTCCGCTGCTCACCTGGCCGCGCGAGATCCCCTTCGACGGCGAGCCTGCCGACACGCACGAGATCCTCTCGGCGTACTCGAGTTGGCTGCCGACCACCTCGTTCCCGAAGCTGCTGATTGCCGCGCAGCCAGGTGCGATCCTGACCGGCGAAGCGCTCGCGCACGCGCGCAGCTTCGCGAACCAGACCGAGCTCGAGGTGGAGGGCATCCACTTCGTGCAGGAAGACGCGCCCGACGAGATCGGTCGCGGGATCGCGGCGTGGATGGACGCGCAGGTGGCCACGGCGCCGGCCGAGGCGCCCGCTGCCGGCGCAGCGACCGAGTAGAGAAGAGGCCGGCCGGCGTCAGTAGACGACGACGACGACGCTCTGGTTGATCTTCTGTGCCCCGGCCGTTTCGAAGAGCTCCGAGAGGCCGTACTCGCTGGCGATCGGGAAGCTGATCTGCGGCGGCTCCCAGCCGAACCACATGGTTTCGATGCGTTCGCCGGCGACGCCGCTCGCCATCAGCGCGTCCTTCACGGCGAGCGCGCGCCGCGCCGAGAGCGTCCGGTTGAAGCGCAGGTCGCCGATCCGGCTCGCGCGGCCGATCAGCACGGCCTTACGGTCGGGGTGGGCCGCGAGCTGACCCGAAACCGTGTCGATCAGGCCCCTGCGGAAGCTCGGATCGACGGCATCGCTGCCGATCTCGAAGAGCACGATCCCATGCTCGAGCCGCGCGACCGAGAGGATGTGGCACTGGATCAGCTGCGCGACGAGCGGCGCGCAGAAGCTGGTGCACTCGGCGATGGCGCGCAGATAGTCGGCGTGCGAGACCGTCTGGTTCTGGATGAAGCGCTGGTGCTCGCGCATGTGATCGGCCGCGGCGCGCAGCGCCTCCTGCTCTCCTTCGCTGTGCTGGTGGGCGGCGAGCGTGTCGACGGAGACGCGCAGCGCCTGCTCCTTGCACTCGCGTTCGAGCAGCGGATTCTCGTCGCGCGTGACGCGCAGCGCCTGGAACCAGTTGGGCTTCTCGGGCGGGCCGGGGAACTCGGTGGCTTCCTCCGCGCCCGGTTGGTCCTCGATCTCGCGCGTCGTCGCCATGAACTCATCCATCAGGCTCTCGAGCGGCGGCGTCTCGGTCGGGATCTCCGGCGGGATCTCGAACTCCGGATCCACCTCGACGGTCGGCAACGGTTCGGCGGCGGGCGGTGCGGGGGGCAGCGGCTGCGGTCCTCCGGCGCCGGCGGGCCGCGTGAGCTGTGCCAGACCCGGCGGCGCCAATGCGATCGACAGCAGCAGGATCGCCGGTACCGCGACGCGACCGTGCGCGCGGGCGGAGCGGATCGTTTCGTGGGCCATCGCTCTTCTCCTCAGCGGGCGACATAGCGTTCGAGGCGTTCGCGAAACTCGGGGCTCTCCCAGTCTTGCGGACCGAACAGCCGGACGACGATCTCCCCGTGGCGATCGATCACGACGGTGGCCGGATGCCCGACCATCTGCATGCGATCGTGGAGGCCGCCGAAGGGGTCGAGGAAGATCGGCACCGTGAGCTTCCGCTCCTCCTGGAAGCGCCGAACGTCGTCGATCCGCACGTCGTTGCTCACCGTGAGCACCACGAGACCGCGCTCGGCGAGCTCTCGGTACGGACCTTCGTAGAACGCCTCCAGCGACGGCATCTCGCGCAGGCACGGCGAACACCACGTCGCCCAGAAGTGGAGCAGGACGACGCTGCCTGCGAAATCGGAGAGCCGGGCATCGGGGCGCTCGAAGCCGTCGAGCACGGGATCGCCGCTCGACGCGGACGCCGGTGCAGTGCCGAGCAACAGGCAGCCCGCGAGCACGAGCGCGATCCGGAGCAGGGATCGCGCGCCGAGGCGGTGCGGAATCGTCCGCTCAGGGCGCGAATGCATGCTGATAGCTACGGTCCAGCGCACGCACGCGGCGCACATAGCGCTGGGTTTCGGCAAAAGGGGGAATCCCGCCGTGTGCGTCGACGGCGCCCGGGCCGGCGTTGTAGGCCGCGAGCGCCCGATCGGTCTCGCCCCGGTAGCGGTCGAGCATCCAGCGCAGATAGCGCACGCCGCCGTCGACGTTGTCCTCGACGGCAAAGGGCCGCGCCACGCCGAGTTCGCGCGCGGTGCCCGGCATGAGCTGCATCAGGCCCTGTGCGCCGCGCGGCGAAACGGCGCGCGGATCGAAATCCGATTCGGCCGCGATCACGGCCTTCACGAGACTCGGCTCGATGCGATAGCCGCGCGCCACGCGCGCGATGAGGTCGTCGAGCGAGGGGTGGACGGGGCGCGAGTAGACGAGTGCCGTGTCCGGTGTCGCCTGCCGACTTCCCGCTGCACAGCGCGGACCTTCGAGCGCGTAGACGAACACGGGCGGCTGCGAGCGGCGACTCGGGGTCCGATACACGATGGTGTCGCTCCGCGTGGCAAGTCGTGCCGGCGGGTCCGGATTCGCCGCGCCGAGCGCCGGCGTCGCGGTGGCGTCCGCCGCGACGAGCAGCAGCGCGCACCAGAGTGCCAGAGTCCCACGCATGAAGGTTGGATGCGGGAGCTCGTGCAGCGATCCACACCGGCCGGTCGCGGGGGCGCCGCGTCATCGGAGAGCGTCCGGACGATGGGGTCGGCGGTGATCCGGGTCGGGGAGCCGGCACTCGATGACGCGCGGCGTTACGCGCGGGATACGGATCCGGAGCACGCCGGATCCGAAGCACACCGGGGAAGGCCGTCGCAGCACGCGGCGAGTCCGCGCTCGACACGCCCCGCGTGCCGATGCGCTGGCTTCAGCCGGCCGAGAAC
>CAYOHN010000188.1:0-3464 GCA_964403735.1 uncultured Spirochaetales bacterium
CGCTGCTGCGATTCCTGCTGACGGGGCGAGGCCTGCGTCCGGTGGCGCCGCCGAGACTCGCCGCCGACGCCACCCGTCTCGGCGCCGGAGATCTCGTCGAAGTCCGCGGCCAGGAGCGTGCGAAGCGCGCGCTCGAACTCACCGCCGCCGGCGGTCACGGCCTGCTGCTCGAGGGGCCGCCGGGCTCCGGCAAGACGATGCTGGCACGCCGGCTCCCCGGGCTGCTGCCGCCGCTTCGCTTCGAGGAAGCCGTCGAAGCGACGCGCATCCACGGCGCCGCCGGCCGCCTGGGCGACGAACCGATCGTTCGCGAGCGCCCCTTTCGCGCGCCGCATCACGCCGCAAGTCGGGCCGGGATGCTCGGCGGCGGCTCGCCTCCGAGGCCCGGAGAGATCTCGCTCGCGCATCGCGGGGTGCTGTTCCTCGACGAACTCCCGGAGTTCGATCGCGGCGTCCTCGAATCCCTGCGCCAGGTGCTCGAAGAGCGTCGCGTCGTGGTGGCGCGCGCCGGCGGCACCTGCGTCTTCCCCGCGGACTTCCAACTCGTCGCGGCGGCCAACCCGTGTCCGTGCGGCTGGCGCTTCTCCCGTTGGCGCGAGTGCACCTGCACCGACGCGCTCGTGCGTCGCTATCGCGCGCGCGTGTCGGGGCCGTTGCTCGATCGCATCGATCTGCACGTCGCGGTGCCGGCGGTGGACTGGCAGGCTCTCGATGCGGGTCCGGTCGGGGAGTCGAGCGAAGCGCTGCGCGCCCGCGTCGCGGGGGCGCGGGCCCGTCAGCGAGAGCGCCTTGCGTTCGTCGGCGCGCGCTGCAACGCGGAGATCTCGGACCGCTCGCTGGACGCCGTCGTCGCGGCAACGCCGGATGCGCGTGCGCTGCTCGGGCGCGCCGTCGAGCGCTTGCGGCTTTCCGCACGGGCCGCGCGCCGCTGCCTGCGCACCGCACGCACCGTCGCCGATCTCGCCGAAGAGGAGCGCGTCGGCCCGGCCGCGCTCGCGGAGGCGCTCTCCTATCGACGCGGCGAGACCGACGTCGACGATCCCATCACGCTCCGCTCTCGCCACCCCCGAGCGCCCGGTCCAGGTTGAACGCCGCGCTGATCAGCGCCAGATGGGTGAACGCCTGCGGGAAGTTGCCCAGCGCCTCGCCGCGATGGCCGGTCTCCTCGGCATAGAGACCCAGGTGGTTGGCGAAGCCCAGCATGTGCTCGAACAGCAGGCGCGAATCCTCGAGTCGCTGGAGATCGAAGCGTCCCGTCCGCGCCAGCGCCTCGGCGAGCCAGAACGTGCAGATGTTGAACGTTCCCTCCTCCCCGTCGAGACCGTCCGGAGCCTGGTCCACTCGATAGCGATAGACGAGACCGTTCGAGAGCAGCCCGCCGCGCTTGGGCGGCCGCATCGTCGCCGCGAGCGTGCCGAGCAGACGCGGATCGGTCGGCGACAGGAAGAAAACCAGCGGCATCATCAGATTGGCGGCGTCCAGCGCGTCACAGTCGTAGGTCTGCGTGAAGGACTGGAGGTCTTCGTTCCAGCCCTTGTCCATGATTTCTTCGTAGATCGCGTCGCGGGTCTTCCGCCAACGCTCGCGATCCGCGGGGAACGAACGCTTGTCGACGAGTCGCAGCCCGCGATCGACGGCGACCCAGCACATCAGTTTCGAGTAGACGAAGTGACGCTTCCCGCCGCGCACTTCCCAGATGCCCTCGTCTTCGCGTTGCCAGTTCTCGCAGACCCAGTCGACGAGGCGCTGCACGGTCAACCACATCTCGTACGAGATCGGCGACCCGTACTTGTTGAAGAGGTAGACGGCGTCGATCAGCTCCCCGTAGATGTCGAGCTGGAGCTGATCGTGCGCCGCGTTGCCCACGCGCACCGGCTTCGACCCGCAGTACCCGTCGAGATGATCGAGCGTTTCCTCGGGAACTTCCTTCCGACCATCGATGCCGTACAGGATCTGCAGCATCGAACCCTCGAGGCCGGCCTCTTTGCAGATGCCGGACAGGAAGTCCATGTAGCGCGCCGCCTCCTGCGTGAAGCCGAGCCGCATGAACGCGTAGATCGTGAAGGAGGAGTCGCGGATCCACGTGTAGCGATAGTCCCAGTTGCGAACGCCGCCGATGCCCTCGGGCAGGCTGCACGTGGGGGCGGCGACGATCGCGCCGGTCGGCTCGAAGGTCAGGAGCTTCAGCGCCAGCGCCGAGCGATGGACCGTCTCGCGCCAGCGCCCTTTGTACGCACACTGCGAGAGCCAGTTCCGCCAGTACTGGATGGTTTGGCGGAACACCTGCTCGGTCTCCTCGTCCGACAGGCAGGCTCCGCACGGCGAAGGCTCGTCCATCTCCTGCAGCACGAAGGTCGCGCTTTCGCCCTCTTGGATCGTGAGCTCGGCGCAGACGGAATCGCCCTCCACCCGGAGCTTCACGCTCGTCAGCAGTTCGAGACGCAGATCTCGGCTCTCGAAGACGGCACCACAGTCGACGAGGCGTACCTCGTGCGTGTCGCGCGCGAAGTTGAACGCCGGCTGACAGTCCATACGCAGCGTGACTTCGCCGCGGATCGCCGTGATGCGGCGGATCAATCGGCGGCGCTTCGGCTGCCCCGGCGTCGGCGGAGAGACCGGCATGAAGTCGGTCAGCTCCGCAGCACTCTCTTGCGTGAAGAAGCGCGTCACCAGCACATTGGTGTCGGGCCAGTACGACTGCTTGCTCGTCACGTCGCCATCAACCGGAGCGATCCGGAACGAGCCGCCCTTCTGGTCGTCGAGGAGCGCCGCAAAAACGCTTGGAGAGTCGAAATGCGGCATGCAGAGCCAGTCGATGGCGCCGTCGATCCCGACCAGCGCCACCGTGTGCATGTCCCCGATGACGCCGTAGTCTTCGATCGGTTGGTAGGCCATTCCGGATCCTTTGTTGCTCGAGTCTCTCGCGGTGCTCCGCAGCATAGGGCCCGAGTGAGAACGAGCCATCGACCGCGAAGCTTCGAGCGCTACGGTCGTCCGGTCGCTGAGGGAACGAACATCCGATGCCGCCGGATCGTCCGCGTTCCCACCCGACGGCGTCGCCCACCCTTCCCTCTCCCGGAGAGCCGGCCGCGCATGTGGAAGACCCTGCCCACGCTTGCCGCATTGCTCGCCAGCGCCTCTCTGCTGATGATCGGCAACGGTCTGTTCTCGACGCTGATCGCGGTCCGCTTGAATCTCGAAGGGGCGGACGAGACCCGGATCGGCCTCGTGATGTCGGCGTACTTCGCCGGCCTGGTCGGCGGCTCGATCGTCTGCGTCCGGATCCTCGGCCGCGTCGGTCACATCCGGTCGTTCGCGGTGTTCGCCGCCGTGATGGCCGCGGCGGCGCTCGGACACGCGCTCCGCGTGGATGCGCTCACGTGGATCGCCCTGCGCGCCGTCACCGGCTTCGCGATGGCCGGCGTGCTGATGGCGATCGAGAGCTGGATGAACGCCGCGGCGAC
>CAYOHN010000188.1:3474-6989 GCA_964403735.1 uncultured Spirochaetales bacterium
CGAAACACTCGACATTTACGCACCGCTGGCGAACCGACTCGGTATCTGGCAGATCAAATGGGAACTGGAAGACCTGAGTCTGCGCTATCTGGAGCCGCATGCCTACCGCATGATCGCCGCCAAGCTGGATGAACGCCGCGGCGACCCGCGAGACGCGCGGTCAGGTGCTCGCCGTCTACATGGTGATCCTCTACCTGTCGCTCGGTTCCGGCCAGCTGTTGCTCAACCTCGCCGACCCGGCAGGGTTCCAGCTGTTCAGCGTCGTCGGGATCTTCTTCGCGCTGTCGCTGGTGCCGGTCGCGCTGACACGCGCGCCGACCCCCGAGCTGCCGCAGCGTTCGTCCCTGGCCTTCGCGCGGCTGCTGCAGGTGGCGCCGGTCGGTGTGATGGGCGCATTCACGGCCGGCGTGGTGCTCGGCGCCTTCTACGGACTCGCGCCGGTGTTCGCGCAGGGGATCGGGCTCTCGATCGCAGGCACCTCGGGGCTGATGACGGCGGCGATCCTCGGCGGGCTCGTCTTGCAGTACCCTCTCGGCCACGCGTCGGACTTCGTCGATCGACGCGCCGTCGTGCTCGTCGTCAGCCTCGGCGCGGCGTTCGCGAGTGGCGCGCTCGTGGTCTTCGCGGATCTGTCGACGACGAGCCTTTTTGCGCTGATCGCCGCTTTCGGCGGCTTCGCTTTCACGCTCTATCCGCTCGCGGTGTCGCACGCCAATGACCGGCTCGAGGCCGACGAGTTGATCGGCGCCGCCGGATGGCTGCTGCTCTGCTACGGCGTCGGCGCGGTCGTCGGCCCGGCGCTCGGCGCCGCCGGCATGCGCGGGTTCGGGCCCGTCGGGCTCTTCGCCGTGCTGTCCGCCACCTGCGCAGTCCTCGCACTCTACATCCAGTGGCGACGCTTCCGAGTTCCCGCCTACCCCGGCGAGACGCAAACGGCGTACCGCTCGATCCCGCGCTCGACCCCGGTCGCCACTGAGCTCGATCCACGCGCCGACCCGGAGGATTCCGACGCGACGCCGGCGTCCTGATCTCGCGCCGCGATTCCCCCGCGAGCCGCCGCGAGTCCTCGACGCCGGTTGTAGAACTTACCGGCCCGTCCTGGGTCTCCTCTCCCGAGGCGACGGCCACGTCGACGGACGACTTGGCACGGAAGATGCGTAAAAAGGCATCGTTCGCTCGGACGCAACGATGCTCGTGAAGCTCGAGAGGGACCGGAGCAAGAAGGCCGATTCCTGACACACGGGCGGATCGAACCCGAGGAGGATCTTCATGATGACGTGCTGGTGGGAGAAACGAACGCACGCCCGTGAGGAGAGCGGGCAAGTTCGCGCTCATTCCTCGCAGCGTGCATTCTCGTTGGGGGCCGCTATCGGCCGATCACCTGCTCGAGGAGCTGATGGTTCGGAATGCTCCAGCTCTCGTCTCCGTTCCGCAGCAGCGTGTCCGTGGGTCCGATGCGCTCGACGACGCCGCCGCGACCCGCTACTTCGACGAACGAATCGCGCGGGAGCGACTGCTTCAGGAAGTGGCCGGCGAGGATCTGCGTCACGATGGGACGCGCGCCGATCGCGAAAGCGAGACCCGCGGCGAGGCCGGCGGCGGCGACGAGCGCCGTCAGCGGACCCACCAGCACCTGCGTGGCGATTCCGAGCTGCTCGATCGCCACGACGCTGACCAGCGCCACGACGGCTCCCTGCGCGAGCAGTCCCAACCGCCCCGCGCCATCGACACCGGCCGCAGCCGACGCGGACGCCACGACGCTGCCGACGAAGCGGGCGGCGAGCACGCCGAGCATGACGATCAGACCCGCTGCGATCAGTCTCGGGATGAACGCGACCAGTCGATCGATCGTGGCAGTGACGGCCACGAGTCCGATCGTCTCGATACTCGACAGGACGAAGAGCAGCAGCACGAGCCAGAACAGCAGCCGCGCCACGATCTCCGAGAGCGACGCCCGGTTTCCGGTGCGCTCGAGAACCTCGCCGACGCCCAGCCGTGCCGCGACGCGGTCGAGCCCTGCCGTGCGGAGCAGTCGCCGAGACGCCAACTCGACGAGGTGGGCGAGCAGCCAGCCGACGAGCAGCAGCAGCAACGCGCCGACGAGGCTCGGAACGAACGCGGCGAGCGTCGCAGCGAACTCCGAGAGCGTGCGCTCCGCGACACGCCGCCAGGTCTCGAGATCGAACAGGGTCGTCATACCGTCCTTCCATGCCGTCCGTTCCCGGCGCGGCAGCGCGTGTCGACTCCGGCCATCGACGCATCCCCCCGAAGCATCGCCCGAGGGCTATGCTGGCGCATCCACCAGCACCGACAGGCGACCGACACCACCGGGAGGGAGACCACGAAGATGCCGGACTACCGAACGATTCTCGTTCCCTACGACTTTTCGGAGCACTCGAAGAAGGCACTCGAGACCGCGCTCGATCTCGGCCGGCGCTTCGACGCGGATGTCCATCTGCTGCACGTCGTGACCCCTCCGATCGTGGCCTACCCGACGATGGGCACGACGGCGGCGCCGCCTTCGAACCTGCTCATGGAGGTGCGCGAGGCGGCCGAGCGGTCTCTCAACGACGTCGCCGCCGCCATCGAGAATCCGCCTGGCAAGGTGAAGGCGCACATCTCCGCGGGTGGTGCGACCGCAGAGACGATCCGCGAAACGGCCGAGCAGCTCGGCGTGGATCTGATCGTGATGGGTACGCACGGCAGGACGGGCATGGCCCGTGTCTTCCTCGGCAGCGTCGCCGAGCGGACGTTGCGCCTCGCTCCTTGCCCGATCCTGATGGTGTCGGCCGAGGAGGAGGACGAGCGTTCCTGACCTCGCGATTGCGGCAACATCGTGCGTGCCGCGCAGAGTGATCGACGGGAAGGCGAACCTTCGAGAGCCGAAGAGCGGACAGCCTACCCGTCGTCGACATCGACCGGTGGTTGCTCGGCGTCCTCCGCACCCGGGAGCTGGTCCAGGCGGCGCAGGCACAGGCTACCGCCGATGCCGTCACGATGGTGGGCGCCAGCGAGGGCGAACGCGCGCTCTCGTCGCCGCTGTTCGCGGTGCGCAAGCGCCTGCCTTGGCTCCAGATCGACCTGCTGACGGCGTTCCTCGCGGCAACCGTGGTAGGGCTGTTCGAGAGCGATGGCGCTGACGGCGCTGCGTCAAGACCCGGCGCAGTCCTCGTCGATCTTCCTGACGACGGTCACCGACGTCGTGGGCTTCTTCTCGTTCCTCGGCATCGCCACGCTGCTGATGGCGATGCTATAGCTTGGCCGCGGTCGTCCGCTTCCGGGTCGATCGATCGGAGGAACGTCACGTGTTCTCGATCGGCAAGCTCGTCCTGGCCGTGGTGTGGATCGTCGCAGCGCGCGCCTTCTTCCTGCCCGAGTCGGCACCCTGGGCGTCGACTGGCCGTCTGTTGTTCGGAACGCTGCTCGCGGTCCATGCGATCGAGGCCGTCGTCTTCCTGCCGCGCCTGCGCGCGGCCGGCGGCTCGCTGGCGAATCACGTCGTGCAGACGCTGCTC
>CAYOHN010000189.1:0-4652 GCA_964403735.1 uncultured Spirochaetales bacterium
CCCCACACCCGTGCCGCCGCCCGTCACGATCGCCGCCTTGCCGTCGAGATTCATCGTTCCCTCCTGGTACCCTTTCGTGGTGCCTCCCAGAGCCGGAGTGCGCACTATAGTCCGATCGAAACGATGGCACCGCCACGCATCGATGACACCGAAACACGACCACCCGAACCACGACGGCCGATTCGACGATCCCCCCGGCATCGGCGCGACGCGTACGCCTCGCCAGCAGCTCCGCGGACTCTTGCTGCGCGAGACGCTCTCGTTCCACGAACTGCGGGGCCTCCTTGGCCTGTCGGTCCGCCGCCTCGAGGAAGAGCTTCGCCACGTCGAACGCAGCGCCCGCGGTCGCCGCGAGCGGCTCTGGACCGATCCTCCGCGCTGCCTCGCATGCGGGTTCGTGTTCCGCGACCGCGAAGCACGCCATCTCCACGCCCCCGGCCGATGTCCCAGTTGCCGCAGTGAGCGGATCAGCGAGCCGAGATTCCGGCTGGAGCCGCGCTGACCCGATCGAGGGGGTTCTCGCCTGGAGGCGACGGTCGAATGTCACCGGATCGTGGCAGGTCGGAGATCGCTGCCGTTTCCGCCATCTGACCTGGACACCCACGGGCAACGCAGCCGTATCGTCCGGCAAGCCTTCGCGCTCTCGCGAGCCGTGTCTCCTTGTCACGCTACTCTCCGCCGGTCCGGGAGACGGGCGCGGAGGGCATGCGGATGGCGCGGATCCTGATCGTCGGAGGCAGTGTCGCGGGACTGGCCACGGCGCTCGCGCTGTCGCAGGACGGGCACGAGATCCAACTCCTCGAGCGCGATGCGACGCCGCTGCCGGCGAGTCCGGTCGAGGCCTTCGAACGCTGGGAGCGGCGGGGAGCGCCGCAGGTGTGGCACTCCCACGCGTTCCTCGCGCGACTGCGGAATCTGCTGGCGGAGCGCGCGCCGGAGGTTCTCGATGCGCTGCACGCGCACGGCGCCTACGACCTGCGCTTCGCGGATTATCTGCCGCCGACGCTCGAGGATCGGACGCCGGCGCCCGGCGACCAGGAGCTGACGCTGTTTGCGTGTCGGCGGATCACCTTCGAATGGGTCCTCCGGCAACAGGTCCTCGCGCGACCGGGCGTCTCGTGGCGTTGCGGCGTGTCGGTCGAGGGCCTGCTCGCGGAGCCGGATGCTGCCACGGGACTTCCGCGGGTCACCGGCGTCCGCGTGCGCAGCGGCGACGGCGGCCACGACGTCGGAACCTGGACCGCGGACATCGTCGTCGACGCGAGCGGTCGTCGCTCGCAGGGGATGCGGTGGCTCGCCGCGATCGGCGCGGCGCCGGTGGACGAGGAGTCCGAGGATTCGGGAATTTTCTACTGCTCGCGGTTCTACCGGTTGCGCGCCGGGGTCGAGCCGCCGGTCAATCAGGGCGTCGTCGGCGCCGACCTCGGCTACATGAAGTTCGGGATCTTTCCGGGCGACGGCGGGATCTTCTCGATCACGCTCGCGGCGGCCGTCGACGACGATCCGATGCGCGCCCTGCTGCACGAGGTTCCGTTCGAGACGGCAGCCCGGGCGCTGCCGCCGATCCGCGAATGGATCGATCCCGCTCGCGCCGAGCCGCTGACGCCCGTCCGCGCGATGGCGAAACTGCGCAACCGCCGGCGCCGCTTCGTACGCGACGGCGAGCCGCTGGCTCTCGGATTTCACGTCGTCGGCGACGCTGCCGTGTGTACGAATCCGCTGTATGGGCGGGGCTGCTCGCTCGCCTTCGTCCACGCGTTCGCATTGGCCGACGTGCTGCGTGAGTCCGGCGCCGATCTGCGCGCCGCCGCGCTGGCTTTCGACGACGCTACACGTCGCGAACTGCTGCCGTGGTACCGCGCGGCGCGCGATCAGGACCGGGAGGCGCGCGAGGTGGCTGCGGCGCATGCGCGCGGTGCGCGCCCGGAGGCGACCGCGCAGAGCGCACCGGGACAGCCCGTCGATCCCAAGGCGTTTCTGCGCTCGGTGTTCCGCGACGGTCTTCTCCCGGCGCTGCGCACCGACATCGAGGTGGTGCGAGCCTTCATGCGCGTCTTCAACCTGCTGGTCCCGCCCGATGCGATGATGACGAACGCCGACGTCATCGGGCGCGTCCTCGCGGCCTGGCGGGCGCGCTCGGATCGACCCGCACTCGAGCTCCCTGGCCCCGAGCGCGACGCCATGCTCGAGCTGCTCGCGCGGGCCGCCTGACGACCGCGGTCTGGCGACCGGATCGCGAGCGACGTCGTTCCGGACGCCGCGTCGACTGTGGCCCCCTGTCGGCCGCTGGTCGGGGGTCGGTGGCGCGGGCGGAGATGTTCCTCGCGCGCATTCGCGATCGCAGCAGGCGAGGCAGAGGCTGGCAGTTTTGCAGTCTGCTCATTAGCTTAAGCCGCCGGCCGGGGTTTCCCCGCAGGGAACACGCTCCTCTGATCGGAAGTGAACGCGCGCGCCGCCCGCCCTCTCTCGCGGGCTGCGCCGGGAGATCCGCGCATGACCATCGCACTCGCCTTTCTCGCCGCCGTCGTCGGCCTGGGTTTCGCCGTATGGCTCTACGCGGGTGTCCGCGGCGCCCCGGCGACCGATGAGCGCGCCTTGGCGATTTCGAGCGCCATTGCCGAAGGCGCAGGCGCGTTCCTGAACCGGCAGTACCGAACGGTCGCCATCGTCGGCGTGCCGATCGTACTGGTGCTGCTGATCGTGTTCGGGTGGTGGATGGCTGCTGGCTTCTTGTTCGGCGCGCTCGCCAGCGCCGCCGCCGGCATCTTCGGCATGCGCGTCTCGGTGCAGGCGAACGTGCGGGTTGCCGAGGCCGCCCGCGGCGGATTCCGCGGCGCTTTCGATCTCGCCTTCAAGGGCGGCGCGGTGACCGGCCTGATGGTGGTCGGTGCCGGTCTCTTCGTGCTGTCGCTGTTCTCGCAGATGATGCTCGGTTCCGGGTTCGAGGCGCTGTCGCACGAGAAGATCCAGGCGCTGATCGGACTCGGCTTCGGCGGCTCACTGATCTCCGTCTTCGCCCGGCTCGGCGGCGGCATCTTCACGAAGGGCGCCGACGTCGGCGCGGACCTCGTGGGCAAGGTGGAGGCCAACATCCCCGAGGACGATCCGCGCAACCCGGCCGTGATCGCCGACAACGTCGGTGACAACGTCGGCGACTGCGCCGGGATGGCCGCCGACCTGTTCGAGACCTACGTCGTGACGGCCGTGGCGGCCATGCTGCTCGCGCATCTGCTGTTTCCGGAGAGCCAGGCGATGTTCCTGTATCCGCTGGCGATCGGCGCCGTGGCGATCTTCGGCAGCATCGTTTCGCTGTTCTTCGTGAAGATCGACGAGCCGGCCGAAGGCGAACAGCCGGCCGTGATGCGGGCCATGTACACCGGCCTCGGCGTGGCGACGGCGTTGATGCTCGGCCTGCTGCTCCTCGTCAATCTTTTCACCGACGTGCCGGATCAGACGATCGCCGGGCAGACCATCAGCGGCTTCCGGCTGTGGCTGAGCGCCGGCATCGGCGGCATCGTGACGGCTGCGATGATGTGGATCACCGACGTCTACACCGGCGATGGCTCGCGCTATGTGCGCAAGATTGCCGATGCGTCCGTGGGCGGGCATGCCACCAACATCATCAGCGGCCTGGCCGTCGGCATGCAGGCCACCGTGGCCCCGGTCGTCGTGATCGTCGCGTCGATGCTGGCCTGCTACGGCCTCGCAGGACTCTTCGGTGTCGCGATCGCGGCGATGGCGATGCTTTCACTCGCGGGCATCGTCGTCGCGATCGATGCCTACGGCCCGATCACCGACAATGCCGGCGGCATCGCCGAGATGGCGGAGATGGGCGACTCGGTGCGACGGGTGACGGATCCGCTCGACGCGTTCGGCAATACGACGAAGGCGGTCACCAAGGGGTATGCGATCGCGTCGGCCGGTCTCGCGGCCGTCGTGCTGTTCGCGACCTTCATGGAGGACCTGCGCCGGATCGCCGGTATCGATACGGGATTCGATCTGACGTCGGTGCACGTCCTCGCGGGCCTGTTCATCGGCGCGATGATCCCGTTCCTGTTCGCCTCACTGGCGATGGAAGCCGTCGGCAAGGCCGGCGGCAAGGTGGTCGAAGAGGTCCGGCGACAGTTCCGCGAGATTCCGGGCATCATGGAAGGCACCGGCAAGCCGGACTACCGCACCTGCGTGGACATCGTCACCCAGAGCGCGTTGCGCGAGATGATCGCGCCGGCACTGATTCCGGTGCTGGCGCCGGTCCTGGTGGGACTGCTGTTCGGCGCGCAGGCGCTCGGCGGCCTGCTGATCGGGTCGATCGTGTCCGGTCTGTGTGTAGCGCTCTCGATGACGACGGGCGGCGCGGCCTGGGACAACGCCAAGAAGTACATCGAGGCGGGAGCCCACGGCGGCAAGGGCTCGGAGGCACACAAGGCGTCGGTGACCGGCGATACCGTCGGCGACCCGTACAAGGACACGGCCGGCCCGGCGATCAATCCGATGCTCAAGTTGATCGGGATCGTCGCGCTGATCATCATCCCGTTCCTTTGAACAGCGCCTGAACCGGGCCCGCGATGACGCCTTCCGCGACACCGGGTCCGCGGCCTGTGTCGGCGGCGAGCGGGACGAGTCGGGATCCCGGCGATCTCGATCGCCATCCG
>CAYOHN010000189.1:4662-6979 GCA_964403735.1 uncultured Spirochaetales bacterium
ATCGCCTGCACCGGGAGCTTCGCCTCTCCGACGCGATCTTCCTGGTCGTCGCCTCGGTGATTGGTTCCGGCATCTTCCTGACGCCGGGCGCGATTGCCGAACGTCTCCCGCACGTCGGACTGATCTTCGCGGCCTGGATGGCCGGCGGGGCTCTTTCACTGGTCGGGGCGCTCGCCAACGCGGAACTCGGCGCGATGTTCCCGCACGCCGGCGGGGACTACGTCTACCTCCGCGAGGCCTTCCATCCGGGCGCGGGCTTCGTCATGGGTTGGCTGTCGTTCTTCGCGATCTTCACCGGGACGATCGCGACGCTCGCTGCCGGCTTTGCCGATGCGGTCCAGCCGTTCGTGACGCTCGACGCGGGAGGGCGGCTCGGGCTGGCGGTGGCGGCCATTGCCGCGTTCTCGGGCCTCAACTACCTGGGGATCCGCACGAGCGCGCGTTTCAATAACGTGTTGACGGGCGGCAAGGTGCTCGCGCTGGTGGCGTTCGTCGTTCTGGCGCCGCTGCTCGGAAGCGGGGATGTCGCGAATCTGGGGCCCGTGTTCGAGGACGTCTCGAAGGTGTCGCTCGCCGGCTTCGGTCTGGCGCTGTCCCCGGTGCTGTTCAGCTATCTCGGCTGGAACGCCACCGTCTACGTGGCGAGCGAGATTCACGAACCGCATCGGAACGTGCCTCGCTCGCTGTTCTTCGGCCTGGCCGTGTGCATCGCCGTCTACCTGGCGATGAACCTGGCCTACCTGTACGCGATTCCCGTCGAGACGATGCGCGGCATGGGGAACGTCGGACAGGCCGCCGCCGAGGTGCTCTTCGGCGGCGCCGGCGGCACGGCGGTGGCCGTCTTCGTCGTGGTCTCGATCCTGGGAACGCTCAACGCAACGGTGCTCGTGGGACCTCGGATCGCCTACGCGATGGCCCTCGATGGGCGTTTCTTCAGTGGCGTCGATCGCGTCCACGCAGTGCACCACACGCCGCACATCGCAATCCTGTTGCAGGGTTTCGTGGCCGTGGCATTGCTCGTCGTGCTGCGCCGCTTCCCGAGCATCCTCGACTTCACGACCTTCGGGATCGTGCTCGCCACTTCGGCCGACACGCTGGCGCTATTCGCGTTGCGGCGACGGCTGCCCGGGCGGCGGCGGCCGTACCGGGCCTGGGGCTACCCGTGGCTCCCGGCGCTCTACCTCGCCGCGAACCTCGCGATCGCCGGGGCGATGATCCGCGGCCGACCGATGGAGTCGCTGGCCTGTCTGGCCGTCACGGCGACGGGCCTGCCGTTCTACTGGGCGTTCGGGCGCCGCGCGCGATCGCTCGCCGCCTGAGCTGAGCGCTGGGCTCGCGCGTCCTGCAGCGATCCGGCGTCTTCTTGCCGCGCGAGGATTCTTCCAATAGCCTTGGGCACTTAGCACCCTGTTTCGAACTTCGCCCGAGACTCGAGTTCGGTTCCCCTGGGAACCGACTCGGCCCGACGAGGGATCGCCGCCGCCGCCATTGCCGCCAAGGATCGAATCTCATGGCTCCCGCTCCCGGATCGATCATCCGGCACGACTTCCACAAGCTCAACCGGCTGCCGCCGTACGTGTTCTCCGAGGTGATCGCGTTGATGTCTGCGGCGCGGCGCGCTGGCGAGGACGTCGTCGATCTCGGCATGGGCAATCCCGATCTCCCGACGCCGCGCCATGTCGTCGAGAAGATCTGCGAGGCGGCGCACAACCCGCGCAACCACCGCTACTCGGCGTCTCGCGGTCTGCCCAACCTGCGCGCCGGGATCAGCGAGTGGTACCAGCGGGGCTACGGGATCGAGCTCGATCCGGACCAGGAGGCGATCGCCACGATCGGATCGAAAGAAGGGTTGGCCCACTTCATCCTGATGACGATCGGTCCCGGGGACGTCGTCCTGTGTCCCGACCCCGCGTATCCCATCCATCAGTACTCGGTGATCATCGCGGGAGGCCAGCTGCGCACGGTTCCGTTGACACCGGACTGCGATTTCATCGCCAATCTCGAGACGGCGATGCGCCTCACGTGGCCGAAGCCCAAGTTGCTCCTGCTCTCGTTTCCCGCCAATCCGACCACGCAGGTCGTGGATCTCGCGTTCTTCGAGCGCGTGATCGAGTTTGCCCGCGAACACGACCTCATGGTCGTCCACGACTTCGCCTACGCAGAGATCACCTTCGATGGCTACCGCGCTCCGAGTATCCTGGAGGTGCCCGCAGCCCGCGAGATCGCGATCGAGTTCGGCTCGCTCAGCAAGAGCCACTCGATGGCGGGCTGGCGCGTGGGCTTCGCCGCCGGCAACCGCGACATGATCCACGCCCTG
>CAYOHN010000190.1:0-6939 GCA_964403735.1 uncultured Spirochaetales bacterium
GACGTTCGCGGGCAGCGGCCGGCCCGGCGCGGCCTGCTGCCAGATCTGGGCGAGCTCGGCCTCGAGGCGCTTGGCGCGGCTCGACTCGACGAAGATCGAGTTGGCCCCGACGGCGATCGACAGCGCGACTGCGGCCGCCGCCCACCCTGCGCTCGCGCGCAGCTCCCGAGCGAAGCGACCGAGATCCCGGCGCGGCGCAAACTCGTCGCGCAACAGGTTGGTCTGGGTGCGCGCTTTCGTCGTGCCGCGCAGCGCCAGCGCCAGCGCCGGCGCAAAGCGCAGCGGATCGCCGCCCGCGAGCAGCGCGCCGGCAGGCGAGGAGGGCTCGATCGACAGCCGCGCAGTCGGGATCCCGGTGCGTTCGGCGAGGAACGAATCCAGGCGCTGCAGCCGCGCGCTGCCCCCGATCAGCACGAGACCATCGATCGCCTTGTCCGGCGCGCCGCCGACGACGCCGTCGAGGCCGCCGATCGTGCGCAGCAGGTCGCGCGCCAGGCGCTCGAGGACGCGCACGGCGCCGCTGGCGTTCGCGCTGCCGAGGACGCCCTCGCGCAGCTTGCTCCGCTCCGCCTCGGCGAACGAGACGTCCCGCTCGCGCGCGAGCGCTTCGGTCAGCTGGGCGCCGCCGAGCGGCAGCGTGCGGGCGAAGCGCGGCGCGCCGTCGATCGTGAGACACAGCGTCGTCTTGCGGTGACCGACGTCGAGGAGCAGACGCGTGCCGGGCAGCGGGATCCACTCGGCGAGATTCGCGAGCACGAGACCCTCGACCTCGAGGATCCGCGGCGTGACGCCGCACTCGTGGAGCGCCATCGAGCGCAGCGCCACTTCCCGGCGCGGCGTGACCGTGGCCACGATCTCCGCGGCGCCGGCGCCCCCACCGACCAGCTCCCAGTCGACGAAGACGTCCTCGAGCTCGAAGGGGGTCTCGCTCTCCACCTCGAACGGGACGGCCTGGGCGATCCGGCGCCGATCGCGGAACGGCAGGCGCAGGCGGCGGCGCGCCACGCGCTCGCCGGGGACCGCGCACACGATGCGAGCACCGCTCAGCGTCACCTGGGCCGCCCAGTCGCGAAGCGCGGCGGCCACCTCGGGCGCGAACGCCGGCGGCGCCGTCGCCGCGGCGTCGAGGCCGGCATCGGCGAGCGATCCGGCGGGAGCCGCGCTCTCCGCGAGCGTGTCTTCGACGGACCCGGGCGGGGGCACCGGGATCGCCTCGACGCGCACCAGCTCGATGCCGCGCAGCGTCTGGCGCAGCTCGACGACCTTGATGGCGTGGCTCCCGATGTCGATGCCGAGCGTGCGACCGAGCATGAGCGGATGGATACCTCACCGGGCGCGCCAGGCCAGTCGCTGCACCGCGGCCGGATCGCTGCGGTCCACGATCGCCTCGATGCTGCGCTCGACGTCGACGACCCGGGCGATCGCGCGCACCACGAAGAAATTCGAGCGGTCCTGCATCGGCGGGCGGATCGATTCGCCCCCGAAGAGCTGCTGAACCGGCGTGCAACCTGCCGTGCCTCCGGCCGCCTCCCCGCAGATCATCCCTTCCTCCCGCGCGTCGAGGATCGCCCGCACGTCGGTCTCGGCGACCGGCTGCATGCCCGAGACGTCCGTTCCCCGGGTCAGCTGGGCGAGGACCCACGTGGGCGCCGTGTTCAGATTGATGCCTCCGTCGCCCGCCAGCGGCCAGACCACCACGTACGGGCGCAGCCCGTCGACCAGGGCCCCATCGAAGCCCTCCACCAGTCGCAGCTCGTCGACCGACAGCAGCGAGCGATTGACGGCGCGATACGGAGGATCCCGGCGCTGGTAGACCTCGTCCTCGGGGCCCCCGCTCTGGCGGACGTCGTCTTCGTCGATCCAGTCGATCAGGTTGGCGGCCAGCTCCTGGGCGTCGTATTGCTTTTCTTCGGGTCGCCCGGGCAGGCCGTCGATCACGCGCTCGAGAAAGCCGGTGAGGAACAGCCTGCGCGTCTCGATGCCGCTGCGACCGCCACCGAGCCCACTGTCGGCGTCCGTGCTCTGACGCCCGACGGTGTCCGTCGCCGCCGCGTCTCCGGCCGCATCCGCCGCCGGAGACGGCGATCCGAGGCCGACGCCGCCGGCGCCGGCCAATGCGTTCAGGTTGAGCCGCGCCGCCGCGTCTTCGATCTCGAGACGCAGCGACGTGTCGGTCTCCTCGTCGACGAAGATCGGCTCGAGGCCCGCCCGCGCCCAGACGTCCCAGTGGCTCTCCGGCTGGGGCTCGCCGCCGTCGCGGCGCAGGTCCTCGAGCAGCAGCGTTTCGGCGAGCCGGATCCCGCCGCGCGCCAGCGCCTCGGCCGCCGCGGCCCGATCGCGGTTCACCGAGATTCCCGCGTCGACCGCGACGCGACGCACGAACGTGGCGATCGTCGCCGTGAGCAGCAGGATGAAGAACAGCACGATGAAGAGCACGACGCCGCGTTGGGAGCGCTCCGCGCGACGCGTCCGTTTCATCGACCGTGACAACCCGCTCATCGACCGTGACAACCCGCTCATCGACCGTGACAACCCGCTCATCGACAGTTCGCCGGCAGGTCGATCACGCCGACGAGCAGATCTTCGACCTCGCTGACCGGCCGGCCGCGGAAGCTCTCGACGACCGCCCGGGTCGCGGGATCCGTCGGCAACGCCGCCGACAGCGCCGCTGACAGCGCCGGGTTCGCCGCGAGGCAATCGTCCAAGGTCATTCCGCCCGCCGCGCCGCCGCCGGCACTTTGGTCGTCGTCCGGCTGCCCATCGCCGTCCGCGTCCTGCTCGTCATCGGGAACCCCGTCGCCGTCGGCATCGCGTCCGGCCACGAGGACACCGGCCGCCTCGAGCTGCTGCTCGAGGTCGAGCGTGCGCAACGGCAGCGTCACGAGTCGCGTATAGGGCCCATCGATGGCCTCGCTCTCGTCGTCGACGAAGAACGAGACCTGGATCTCCGCCGCGCGCGGCAGCTCGCTGGAGGCGACCAGCGCCGACGAATCCCAGCGCGCCACCGGGGCACCATCCTCCCCGATCAGGAACACGCCGAAACTCGCGATGCGACCCGCCACCAGCTCGCTGTCCTCGCGGCTCGGGAACGAGAGGTCGCGGCCCTCCGGAAGCTGCGGGGAACTCCAGCGCCGGAGCTCGAAATCGTCCTGCTCGGAGGGTTCCAGCATCCAGGCCACCATCTGTAGATCCGACTCCGCGGTGTCCGGACTGCGCGGCCGCCGCCCGCGGCTGAAGAACTTGAGGCGCTGCGCGCCGAGGTCCGGATCGTCGGCCTCGGCCAGGAAGACCCACGGATGGACCAACGGATCCACCGGACCGGGCTTCGCGAGCAGCACGGCTCCCTCGAGGTCGCGCGCCACCCGGTCGAGTAACACGACAGCGCGGCGCGCGTTGCGCGCGCGCTCCACGGCCTCGGTGCTGGCCCGCGACAGATCGCGATAGAAGTCGATCGCGACGCCGAGCACCAGGCTCGTCAGCAGCAGCACGGCGAGCACCTCGATCAGCGTGAAGCCGTGGCGGCGCGCCGGGCCCGTCATGGAGGCGTCCCGGCGGCAGGCGAGCCGGCCTCCGCGGCGGCGCTGAGTGCCGAGACGACCTCGGCAGCCGCTTCGGGATCGAGGCCGAAGGTGGTCCGCGTGACCCGGCGCTCGCCCCAGCCCTCGGTCCACACGACGGCGATGTCCACCCGCCGCAGGGGCCCCGGCTGGCCGCCGGCGCCGGCGAGGAGGCTCGGTCCGAGATCGGGGCCATCGCGGCGAGCCTCGCCGGGCCGACGCGCTCGGTCCTCCCCGCGCTCGAGCGCGCGCGGGCGGTCGGGTTCGGGAATCACCGCGTCGAACGGGGCGACACGGATCGAGATCAAGAAGTCGCCCTCGTCCTGCTCGTCTTCTCCGAGCGGCGGGGCCGAACCCTGATCGAAGACGTTCTCGATGTCGGCGAGCACGCGGTCCGCGAGCAACGAGGCCTCGAAGCGCCGCGCGGCCTCGCCTTCGCGTTGCAGCCCCTCGATTCCGGCGCCGCCGAGGACCGTGTACGCGATGCCGAGCAGCGCCACCGCGGCGAGCACCTCGAGCAGCGTGAAGCCCCGGCGAACGCGCTCAGCGGCTCGCATCGAAGACCAGCACGGCATCGGCGAGTGCCTGCACTTCCACTTCGTAGACGTCGGCTCCGTCGACGGAGGAGAGCGACACGACGGCCGGATCGGCGGCGCCGTCGGGTCCGAGCTCGACGCTCACGACGCCGCGGTCGAGCGTCCCGTCCGGGAAGCGGATGGCTCCGAACACCACGTCGTCGCCGAATCGGTGCGGGCGGCCCAGAGCACCCGGTACGGGCTCGAAGGGCAGGGTGTCGCTCGCGGCCGGCGGCGGCGTCATGTCGATCTGCCGTGACCCGGCGGCGCGGTCGTCGCTCGCGGCCGCCGCTGCTTCGACCGCCGCAGCCGGCGGCGGGCTCCACTCGACCCATTGACGTGCCGCGTCGAGGTCCAGCACTACGTGATGCGGGCGTGCGGTCATGATCGCGCGCTGGCGCGCAAACTCGAACGCCTCGGCGAGCGCCTCTGCCTCGGCCCGCACGGCCCGCCCGCTGCCGACACCGAAGCGCGGCAGCACGAAGCCGGCGATCAGCGCGAAGATCGTCAGTACCGCGAGCAGCTCGATCAGCGTGAAGCCGCCGCGGGCGCCGAAGCGCGGGTGCGAGCCGACTCTCACGAAGCTCCTTCCTGGTTCCAGTTGCCCACGTCCGCATCGTTGCCCGAGCCGCCCGGTTTGCCGTCGGAGCCGTGGCTCCACAGGTCGAAGGAGTACGGGTTGTTCTGCCCCGGGGAGAGGTACTCGTACTCGTTGCTCCACGGATCGAGCGGGACGCGGCCGCCCGACAGGTAGCCCTCGGGCCGATAGTTCTTCGGGATCGGATCGATGTTCGGCGGCTGTATCAGCGCCTCGAGTCCCTGCTCGGTGGTCGGATACTTGCCGTTGTCCATGCGATAGAAGTCGAGTGCGGCCTCGATCTGTTTGATCTGGGTCTTGGCGGTCGTGACGCGGGCGCTGTCGATCTGTCCGAAGATCGCCGCGCCGACGATCCCGCCGAGCAGGCCGATGATCAGCACGACGGCCATGATCTCGATCAGCGTGAAGGCGGCGTCGCGACCGGGCCGGGTTCGCTTGCGGTGCATGAGCTTCTCCTAGGTTCCGAGCGAGGTCGTGACGTCGAGCAGCGGCACGAGCGTCGCGGCGATGATGACGATGACGATGCCCACCATGAGCAGGATCAACAGCGGTTCGAGCAGCGCGGTGAGTCGGGAGACGGAGGTCTCGACCTGCTCTTCATAGGTCTGGGCGACCTTCTCGAGCATCGCCTCCAGCTCGCCGGAGCGCTCGCCGACCTCGACCATGTGCACCACCATCGGCGGGAAGTGACCGCTGGCGCGCAGCGGCTGTGCCAGCGAGGCGCCCTCGGTGACGCTGTCTCGGGCGGCGTCGATGGCGTGCCCGAGCACGACGTTGTTGGCGACGTGCTTTGAGATGTCGAGCGCGCGCACGATCGGGATCCCGCCAGCGAGCAGCGTCGACAGCGTGCGCGTGAAGCGCGAGATCGCGATCAGCCGCACCGTGCGGCCGACCACGGGGAGCCGGAGCTGCCAGGCGTCGAGCCGGGCGCGGCCGCCCTCGGTGCGGGCGACGGCACGGAAGGCGAGGCCGGCTGCGACGCCGGCGAGCGCGATCGCCCACCACCAGTCGCGCGCGAAGTGCGAACCGTCGATGATGACCTTCGTGAACCACGGCAGCGGGCGGTTCAGGCTCGCCAGCAGCTCGGTGATCTGCGGCAGCACGACGGTCACGAGCACCGCGACCACGAGGCCGGCGAAGCCCAGCATGATGGCCGGATAGATCAGGATCGAGGTCACCTTGTTACGGAGACGCACCTGACCCTCGAGATAGTCGGCCAGGCGGTCCAGCACCGTCTCCAGCGCTCCGCCGGCCTCGCCGGCGCGCACCATGCCGACGTAGAGATCGGAGAACGGCCCCGCCTGGGCCATCGCGTCGCCCAGCGAAGCGCCCTCGTTCACGCGGTCGCGAATCCGGCCGATGATCCCCTTCAGGCGCGCCCCCTCGACCTGTTCGGTCAGCGCCGAGAGTGCCTGCACCAGCGGCACGCCGGCGCCGACCAGTGTAGAGAGTTGGCGCGTGGCCAGCGCGAGATCGAGCATCGAGACGCGCCGGAAGCGATCGAGCGAGAGCGAAGGGCTCGAGGACTTCGCGCCGGACTGCGCGGCCGGCGCGGCGCTCTCCGCCAGCTCGGTGAGGAAGACGCCATCTCGCTTCAGTCGGGTGCGGGCCGCGCGCGCACTGTCGGCGTCCACGAAGCCGCGCGTCGCACGACCCGCCTGGGTCACTCCTTTGTACGCGAATAGCGGCAAATCGGATCCCGAACGCCCGTCACAGCTCGGCGACGAGCGTTTCCTCCTCGGTCGCGCGCAGCACCTCGGCGACCGAGGTGATCCCGCGCAGGACCTTGCGCGCGCCGTCGACGCGCAGCGTGCGCATGCCGCCGGCGACGGCTTGTCGCTTGATGCGCTTGGCATCGACGTTCTGGGCGACGAGCTCGCGGATGGCGTCGTCGACGAGCATCAGCTCGAAGATGCCGAGCCGGCCGCGGTAGCCGGTGTGGTTGCAGTGCTCGCAGGCGCCGGGGCGATACAGCGTGACCGGCTTCGGCGGCGGCCGGATGCCGATCTCCGCCAGCTCCTCGGGCGTGGCCTCGTAGGCCTCCCGGCACTGCGGGCACAACACGCGCACGAGTCGCTGCGCCAGCACCGCCACCAGCGACGACGCGACCAGGAAGCGCTCGACGCCCATGTCGACCAGCCGGGTGATCGCGCTCGGGGCGTCGTTGGTGTGCAGCGTCGCGAACACCAGGTGGCCGGTGAGGGAGGCC
>CAYOHN010000191.1:0-5423 GCA_964403735.1 uncultured Spirochaetales bacterium
CTCGACGTTCTGATCCGATCCTGCCAGCCAGTACTGCATCGTCAGGAAATAGGCGCGCACATCCTGCGCAGTGCCGGGCACGAAGCGCAGGAGCTGGGGGATTCGGCGCAGCATCGCCATCTGGCGCGCGCCGGGGC
Organism: uncultured Spirochaetales bacterium; assembly: GCA_964403735.1. GTDB lineage: Bacteria > Myxococcota_A > UBA9160 > UBA9160 > PR03 > CAADGG01. Next base: position 138 of record CAYOHN010000191.1, read on the forward strand.
TGCCATTCGACTTGCTCTTTCGCAGCCCCTTGAGGCGCGCGAGCAGCCCCGAATCGCCGCCGTCCATGCGGAAACGCCCCATGCGCGTGAGCCGCGCGACCGATTGGGCCGACATACAGCCGATCATGGCGTCGCAGTGCTCGCGCCGCGCTTCGAGCCACGGCAGCACGGGCTCGATGTGCTCCTCCATGAACAGCATGTGCGCGAGCACGATGTCACCCTGGGCGATGTCGTCCCTGCAGCGCTCGAGCGCTTCGGAGTCGCCGCTCCAATCCGCCGCAATGTGGAGCCCCAGCTCCAGCTCGGGCAGCTCGCGCACGAGGGTGCGACGCGCGCGCGCGACGGCTCCCGCGAGATGCCCGTCCAGCGTCACGATGACGACCCGGATCGGTGTCGGATCAGCGACCGAAATGTGCCTTCGCATCGTACAGCGTCTCGATGGTGATCGTGCCGATGCCTCGTGCCTCGGCAAACTGTTCGGTGTTGCGGCGCGCCTTGCCCCGCACGAAGAAAGGAATCTTCTGCAGCTCGGCGCGGGCCTCGGGCGCCCATGCCAAGGAGAGCCCGCGAGCCGCCTCGTCGGACTCGGGCCGACCCCCTGCATCCGCGACGCCGCTCGTGCCTTCGGTCGCCAGATGCGACGGAGCCGCCCGGTCGTGGAACTCGGCGTCCTCGCGGAACATCCCGAGCAGATGCTCCTCGAGGCCCATCATCAGCGGATGGATCCAGGTGTCGAAGAGTACGTTTGCACCCTCGAAACCCATCTGCGGCGAGTAGCGCGCCGGGAAGTCCTGCACGTGCACCGGCGCCGAGATGACGGCGCACGGGATCCCGAGCCGTTTCGCAATGTGGCGCTCCATCTGTGTTCCCAGCACCAGCTCCGGCTGCAGTTCCGCGACGCGGGCCTCCACCTGGAGATAGTCGTCGCTGATGAGCGCCTCGACGCCGTAGGCCTTTGCCGCGTCGCGTAGATCGCGGGCGGATTCGCGGCTGTAGCTGCCGAGCCCGACGACGGTGAAGCCGAGTTCTTCGCTGGCGATGCGAGCGGCCGCCAGGGCGTGCGTGGCGTCGCCGAACACGAAGACCCGCTTGCCGGTCAAGTAGGTCGAGTCCACCGATCGCGAGTACCAGGGCAGCCGGGAATGTTCGGCGCCGAGAGCATCCGTCGCATCCACGCCAGTCAGGCGAGCGACCTCGACCAGGAAGTCGCGCGTTGCACCCACGCCGATCGGGACGGTCTGGACGGTCGGCTGCCGGAAGGTGCGTTCGAGCCAGGCGCAGGTGCTGCGCGCCACCTCCGGGTACAGACACACGTTGACGTCGGCCTCGGGAATCCGGAGTACATCTTCCGGTGTTGCCCCCTCCGGCGCCACGACGCCCACGTCCACTCCGATCGAGGCCAGCAGGCGGCCCACCTCTTCGACGTCGTCGCGACAGCGGAAGCCGAGGGCCGTCGGCCCGAGCAGGTTCGCCCGGGGGCGTGCGCCGTCGGGACGCGCGCGCCGCGGTTCGCCCGCCGCGGGCACGCGCGAAGCCAGGATCGTGCGGACCAGGCGATAGAACGTCTCGCTCGCCCCCCAGTTCTCCTTCTTGGAGTAAGCGGGCAGCTCGAGCGGGACGACCGGCACCGGCAGTCCCATCCCCGAGGCCAACGCCCCGGGCTGGTCCTGGATCAACTCGGCGGTACACGACTCCCCGACGAGCATGACGCGCGGCTGGAAGCGCTCATAGGCCTCACGTACCGTCCTCAGCGCGAGTTCCGCTGTGTCCGAGCCCAGGTCCCGCGCCTGGAACGTCGAGTAGCTGACGTGCGGGCGGTGGTCGCGCCGTTCGATCATCGTGAACAGCAGGTCCGCGTAGGTGTCGCCCTGCGGCGCATGCAGCACCAGATGGACGCCGTTCATCGACGTCGCGATGCGCATGGCGCCGACGTGCGGAGGGCCTTCGTATGTCCAGAGCGTCAACTCCATCGTCAGATCCTCAGCCGTTCTTGCCGGTCCAGCGGACGGGCGAAGAGCTCAGCGAGATCGGCAGCCTGCTCGAAGCCATGGATCGGAGTGAAGACGAGCTCGATCGACCACTTGGTGCGCAGGCCCTCGGCCTCCAGCGGGTTTGCGAGTCCCAGCCCACACACGGTCAGGTCGGGCCGATCGGCGCGCACGCGGTCGAGCTGGCGCTCGACGTCCTGGCCCTCTGACAGCCGAACAGTGTCGGGCAGCAACGGGAGTTCGTCGCGCATCAGCTGGCGGTCGAGTGTGGGAACGCCCACTTCGACCAGGTTCACGCCACACTCGCGCTGGAGGAAACGCGCCAGCGGAATCTCGAGTTGCGAATCGGGCAGAAAGCTGATGCGCTTACCGCCGAGCCGATCCCGGTAGCGCGCGAGGCTGCGCCGGGCCCGGGCGGAGGGGTGGGCCGTGACGGTGTCGAAACGGGTACGCGGCACGTCCCAAGCGGCGGCCGCCGCCCGCAGCCAGCCGAGCGTGCCCTCGACGCCGAGCGGATACGGCGCTGGGAGGAACTTCGCTCCGCGCGCGATGAGGGCGCGCGCCGTCTCGCCGAGGAACGGCTGAGCGAGGAGGAACGAGGTCCCCTCCCCGACCGGCGCCAGCTCGCGCGCACGCCGCGGCGGCAGAAAGTGCACGGGCCCGATGCCCAGCTCGGTGAAGAGCCTCTGGAACTGGTCCTCGACCACGTCTGCAACCGTCCCGACCACCAGCAGCGAACGCGCGCCCGCGGCGGGCTGCGGCATCTCGGGAATCAATGCGCGTAGACAGTTGTCCTCGCCCTGCGTGAACGTCGTCTCGATGCCGCTGCCCGAGTAGTGGAGCACCCGAACCCGACCCTGCTGCGACACCGACAACCGCTCCGCCGCCTTGGCCAGGTCGAGCTTGATCACCTCCGACGGACAGGAGCCGACCAGGAACAACATCTGGATGTCGGGCCGGCGCGCCAGCAGCTGTTCGGCGATTCGATCCAATTCGGTGTTGCAGTCGGCGAGGCCCGCGAGATCTCGATCGTGCAGGATTGCCGTCGCGAAGCGCGGCTCCGCGAAGATCATCACGCCGGCAGCCGACTGGATCAGATGGGCGCAGGTCCGCGAGCCCACGACCAGGAAGAACGCATCCTGGATCCTGCGATGCAGCCACACGATCCCGGTGAGGCCGCAGAACACCTCGCGCTGGCCGCGCTCCCGCAATACGGGCCGCTCGTCGCGCGAGGTGGCGCGCGGGACCATCGCCGCTCCCGGATGCGCGGCGGCGCTCATTTCGCGATCCCCAAAACGCGCGGCTCCGGAGGCGCCGTCGGGCTCTCCTGCTCGCGGCGCGCCGCCCGTAGCTTGAGCAGGAACTGCGTGGCGTTGATCGCGTAGGCGAGGTACGCGGCGAGCGCGATCAGCAACTGGTCCCGCACCGCCACAGCGCCCGACGCCAGTGCGGCGAGGTACGCGGTGTGGAGCGCGAGGACGAGCATGCTGAACACGTCCTCCCAGAAGAAAGCAGGTGCGAACAGGTAGCGGCCGAACACGGCGCGCTCCCAGATCGAGCCGGTGATCATGATCGTGTAGAGGAGCAGCGTCTTGACGACGATCGACGCGGTGGCGATCGCGATGCCTTCACCGGTCGCGAGAGTCCGCAGGACCAGGACCAGGCTCGCGAGAAAGACGAGAAACTGCAGTGGAGCCAACACACCCTGCACCTTGGTCCACGGCGAGGCGTCGCGGCGCCGCCGCTGCTCCGCGGTGTACAGAGACCGGCGCGAGGGGCCGGGGCGCAGGCTTTCGCCAGAGGTCGCCATTTGGATCTACCCTATTCGCCTCGGACGGAAGTGTCAACCAAATAAGACGTAAAGTTAGATTGACATTCCGGGAGGTGGGGGTGTAGAACTCGGTTCTGGACGCCCATGCGCGTCTGCGCGAGGCGGGGCACGCGATGGAACGACTGATTCCCGACACGGGGAATGCCGACTCGGGGGACGGAATCGAGCGTCCGGCAAGCCCGGACGCGAACGGAACGCTGGCAGGCGGACGGCGGCCGTCTCCGGAAGCCGCCCTCGAGCTCTTGAAGCCCATCACCTGGTTTCCGCCGATGTGGGCCTTCGGCTGCGGGGTGGTCTCCTCCGGCCTCCCGATCCTGGACCGCTGGCCGGTCGTGCTGGCCGGCGTCGTGCTGGCCGGGCCGCTCGTGTGCGGGACCAGCCAGGCCGTGAACGACTGGTTCGACCGGCACGTGGACGCGATCAACGAGCCGAATCGCCCGATTCCGTCCGGGCGGCTGCCGGGGCGCTGGGGCCTCGCGATCGCGGTCGCGTGGACCGCCCTTTCGCTGGCCGTCGCGATCGCCCTGGGCCCGTGGGTGGCTTGGGCGGCCGCGCTCGGCCTCATCCTCGCATGGGCCTACAGCGCTCCCCCGATCCGGCTCAAGAACAACGGGTGGTGGGGAAACACCGCGGTCGGATTCTCGTACGAGGGGCTCGCCTGGGTCACCGGCGCGGCGGTGATGGCGTATGGCGCGATGCCCGACGGGCGCGTGCTCGGGCTCGCCGCGCTGTACAGCCTCGGCGCCCACGGCATCATGACGCTCAATGACTTCAAGTCTGTCGAGGGCGACCGGATCGCCGGCGTCGGCTCCCTGCCCGTGCGGCTCGGGGTCGAGCGCGCTGCGCGGCTCGCATGCATCACGATGGCAATCCCGCAGATCATCGTCGTCGGGCTCCTGACCCATTGGGGGCGTCCCCTCTACGCTGCGATCGTGATCGGGCTCCTCATCACGCAGCTGGTCCTCATGGCCCGCCTGGTCGAGAGTCCGCGCGAACGCGCCCCCTGGTACAACGCCACGGGCGTCAGCCTCTATGTGCTGGGGATGCTGGCGAGCGCCTTCGCGCTGCGGTCGCTGGCTTCGTAGCCGGGCGCGATGGCTTCCGTCCCTGCCCGCCGCTCGTTCCGCGCCGAGGCGGTCCTGCTCGACTCGATGAACGACGCGCGGGCGGCGCGCGCGGCCGGAGCCGCATTCGTGGCGGTCACGCACGGCTACCGCAGCGGGCTGGAGCCGGAGGCGCTCGGCGCTGATCTGCTGATCGATTCTCTCGAGCAGCTCGTCGCCCACCTCGATCTGCCGCCCGGAAGCCGCGCGGACGACCCGGCGCCGCATGACCTCCGACGGTGGCAGATCCGAAGGAATCGGCCTGTCACTGTCATTTTCTATTGACATCCTTATCTGTCTAAATAAACTGACACTACCTTGGCGACTGTACTCCGGCGCGACGATCGGCTCCCATTTCTTCATC
>CAYOHN010000191.1:5433-6928 GCA_964403735.1 uncultured Spirochaetales bacterium
GTGGTGTTCGAAGCACCCCGCAACGTGGCGCTCCAGCGGCTCGCACTGACTCCGGCCGGCGACGAAGATGTGGTCGTCGAGCTCGACTGGAGCGGGATCAGCACCGGCACGGAGCGGCTTCTCTGGTCGGGCCGGATGCCGCACTTCCCCGGCCTCGGGTATCCACTCGTCCCGGGCTACGAGTCCGTCGGCCGCATCACCGCGGCCGGCGCGCGCTCGGGCCGGCGGGTCGGCGAGACGGTCTTCGTCCCGGGCGCGCGCTGCTTCGGCCCGGTCCGCGGGCTCTTCGGCGGCGCCGCCTCCCGGATCGTCGTGCCCGGGGCCCGCGCGCTGGCAATCGACGCCGGACTCGGGCAGCAGGCCGTCCTGCTGGCACTGACGGCAACCGCTCGACACGCAATCGCGGCGCCCGGGTCGCGCGCGCCCGACCTGATCATCGGGCACGGGGTTCTCGGACGGCTCCTCGCACGGCTGGCGATGCAACACGGGGGGGCGCCACCCGTCGTTTGGGAGCGAAACCCGGAGCGGCGCAGTGGCGCCACGGGCTACCCGGTGATCGACCCGGACGAGGATCCGCGCCGCGACTACGAAGCGATCTACGACGTCAGCGGAGACGCGTCGCTGCTCGACACGCTGATCACGCGGTTGGCGCCGGGTGGCGAAGTCGTTCTCGCGGGCTTCTACAGCGAGCCCTTGTCGTTTGCGTTCGCGCCGGCCTTCCAGCGGGAGGTGCGACTCCGCATCGCGGCAGAGTGGCGCGACGCGGACCTGGCCGCCGCCAAGGACGCCATCGAATCGGGCGCGCTCTCGCTCGACGGCCTGATCACTCATCGTCAACACGCCAGCGACGCGTCCGCCGCCTACGCGACTGCGTTCGACGATTCCCGCTGTCTCAAGATGGTCCTCGACTGGAGGGAGTGCGCATGAACCCGTCGACCAGTAGCTCGACCCTCATCCCGCTGGAAGCTCTGAAGACGTCGCTGCGCGCGGAGGCGTCGATCGAGCCGGATCCCGTCCCGAGAGCGTCTTCCGACGACAAGACCTCCCCGGCGGCCAAGACCACGCAGATCATCGCGATCTACGGCAAGGGCGGGATCGGCAAGAGTTTCGCACTCGCCAACTTGTCCTACATGATGGCCCAGCAGGGCCGCAAGGTCCTGCTGATCGGCTGCGACCCCAAGAGCGACACCACCTCGTTGCTCTTCGGCGGGCGCGCCTGCCCGACCATCATCGAGACCTCTGCGCGCAAAAAGTTGGCCGGAGACCCGGTGAAGATCGGAGACGTCTGCTTCAAGCGGGACGGCGTCTTCGCGATGGAGCTCGGCGGGCCCGAGGTCGGCCGCGGCTGCGGAGGGCGCGGCATCATTCACGGCTTCGAGCTGCTCGAGAAGCTCGGCTTCCACGACTGGGGCTTCGACTACGTCCTGCTCGACTTCCTCGGCGACGTCGTGTGCGGCGGATTCGGACTCCCGATCGCTCGCGACATGTGCCAGAA
>CAYOHN010000192.1:0-6924 GCA_964403735.1 uncultured Spirochaetales bacterium
GCATTCACTCGCGGCCTAGCAGGCGAACCAGGAAGCGACCGAAACGCTCCGCCGGACCCGCCTGCTCGTCTTCTCGGTCGTCGCGGGACCCGTCGTTTTGCGGGGGGAAGCGAGCGTCGAACTCGTCTTCCCCGTGCGCGAAGAACGGGTAGCCGCTGTCGGGGCAAACCGTGCGCGGCTCGGTGCCCCGGAGGAAGAACTCCGGCTGGCGACGCGGGCATCCCTCGAGTGCGAGGGCACCCGTGGTCGGGTCGATCTCCGCCACCGCGATCGCAGACGGTCGCGGGAACGAACCCTGCACGCGCCCCCCCGTCGCCGCCTTCATGAAACGCTGCCAGATCGGCAGCGCGATCGACGACGAGGCGTGGCGCATCTCCCGCGGTTCGTCGAAGCCCACCCACACGACGGCGACGAGGTCCGGCGTGAAGCCGGCGAACCACAGGTCCTTCGAGTCGTTGCTGGTGCCGGTCTTCCCGGCGATGGGCCCTCTGAAACCCGCGGCGCGCACGGCGCGTGCAGTCCCGCGATCGACGACGCCCTCGAGCAGGGAGACCGTCAGGAACGCGGTGCCGGCATCGATTGCCCGGGTGGCTTCCACGCGGCGACGTTCCAAGGTGCCGCCGTCGTCGTCGGCCACGTCTTCGAAGAACATCAGCTCGAGACGGACGCCACCGTTGGCCAGCGTCGCGTACGAGCGGGCCAGCTCGAGCGGCGTCACGTCGGCCGCCCCGAGGGCAAGCGCCGGAACCGGGTCGAGAGGACTCGTGATGCCCATGCGCCGCGCCATGTCGACGACCCGGGGAATCCCCACCACCTGGGCGAGGCGAGCCGTCGCGACGTTGTAGGAGCGTTCGATCGCCTGGCGGACCGACACCGGCCCGTGGAACTGATGGTCGTAGTTGGCGGGCTGCCAGGTGCCGGAGCCGGTGCGCAGCGAGAGCGGACTGTCGTCGAGGATGCTCGCGAGCGTGATCGTCGGCCCGGTGTTGCCGGCTTCGAGAGCTGCTGCGTAGACGAACGGCTTGAACGCGCTCCCTGCGGGGCGACGCGCTCGTGTGCAGCGGTCGAACTGCGACTCGCTGTAGTTGCGGCCGCCGACGAGCGCGAGCACCTCGCCGGTCTGCGGACGCAGCGCGACGACGCAGGCCTGCAACCGCGCCGCGTCCTTCGCAACGAGTTCGGGGAACCGCTTCTCGAGATCGGCCAGTCCCTCGCGAACGGCCTCGGCAGCCGCGCGCTGGAGTCGGACGTCGATCGTCGAGAAGATCCGGAGCCCGGCCGTCGCGAGGAGTTCCCGGCTGTAGATCTCGGGGAGCTGCGTGCGCAGCGCATCGAGGAAATAGCGCGGATCGCGGGGCTCGGCGCTGCGATCGGCGAGGTCGAGCGGCGCCTCGCGCGCGGCGGCATGGGTCGCGAGATCGATCCGGCCCTGCTCGAGCATCAGGTCGAGGACCAGGTCGCGGCGTTTGCGCGCGGCCTCCGGATGCTTGAACGGATTGCCCCCGCCCGGATTGCGGATCAACGCGGCCAGCAGCGCGGCATCTTCGACGCTGAGCAGGCGAACCGGCTTGCCGAAGTAGAACCGGGACGCCTCGCCGACGCCGTGGATCGACGTCGATCCGCGCTGTCCCAGGTAGATCTCGTTGAGGTAGGCCTCGAGGATCGCGCTCTTGTCGTAGCGGGCCTCCACGAGGACGGACATCGCCGCCTCCTGGAACTTGCGCTCGAAGGTGCGCTCGGGCGTCAGGAAGAAGTTCTTCACGAGCTGCTGCGTCAGCGTGCTGCCGCCCTGCCGAATCGAGCCGGCGCGCAGGTTCGCCCAGGCAGCGCCGAGCACGCGAACCCAATCGATGCCGCCGTGCACCTCGAAGCGCTGGTCCTCGACGGCGAGCACCGCGTCGATCAGCGAGCGCGGGACGCCGCCCACACGGACCAGCTCGCGCTGCTCGTGCTCGGGCCCGTAGTAGGCTCCCACGGTCTCGGGCTCGAGCATGGCGACGGCGAGCTCGCGCTGGCTGTCGAGGTCTCGGATCGAGTCGATCGCGCGACCGTCGAGGATCAGCTCGATCCGGCGCGGCGTCTCGGCGCGAGTGGGGTGATCGAAGCCGCGCAGGTGGAAGCGGACGCGATCGGGAGCCCACGCCGTCGTGCCGGGTGCGCGGACCTCCGGATCCGCGCCCTCGCGGTAGCCGAGTCGCCGGAGCGCGCTGCGCAGGCCGATGGCATCGACGTCGAGTCCGGCGGAGAGCATCGTCGGGGCCGAGTACACCCGCGACGGAACGCTGAACAGACGGCCTTCGAAGCGCGCCCGCACGACCCGGTCGAGGCGAACGCCCGCCCGCGTCACGAAGATCCCGGCACCGAACGCGAGCAGCGCCAGCGAGATGGCGATCGCGCGGCGCAGACCGAGACCGCGCCGTCCCGCGTTCCGACCGCGGCGCGAGGACCGGCCGTTCGCCCCGGAACGGGGACCTCTCCGACGCGAGCCTGTGGCGCGTTTCGACGGGGACATGACGGGTTCTCCTGCAGACGGGCGATCGGCACCGGCATTCGGGGGCCGCGCAGGATTCGATTGCCGCGCACCGCCGCGCAGGAGGGAGGTGGAATGCGCGGCGGGAGGGCAACAGCGGGCAGGGCTTGCAGAAAACTAGAGGCTTTCCGAGATTCCGCCCATGGCAGCCCCGGAAAAGCCGTGGGGAGGACGCTTCGGGCAGGACACCGATCCTTCCGTGGAGGGTTTCACCGCGTCGGTCGACTTCGACCGGGCGCTGGCCCGCCACGACATCCGGGGCTCGATCGCGCACGCGCGCATGCTCGGCCAGACCGGCGTGATTCCGGCGGCCGACGCCGACGCGCTGGTGGCGGGCCTCGAGGAGATCGGCCGCGAGGTCGAGGCGGGCACGCTGGCGCTGGACCCGCGCCTCGAGGACATCCACATGAACGTGGAGGCCCGACTCCGGGAACGGATCGGGGCCGTCGCGGGGCGCCTCCACACCGGGCGCAGTCGCAACGACCAGGTGGCGACGGACGTCGCGCTGTACCTGCGCGACGCAGCGCGCGCGCTGCGCGTGGGCCTGGGGGAGCTGCGCCGGGTTCTGGTGCGCCGCGCAACCGAGCACCTCGATACCATCCTGCCCGGTTACACCCATCTGCAACGGGCGCAGCCGGTCCGGCTGGCGCATCACTGGCTGGCGTTCTTCGAGATGCTCGGGCGGGATGCCGGGCGGTTCTCGGACCTCGACCGGCGCCTGGCACTCTCGCCGCTCGGCTCCGGCGCGCTGGCCGGGACGACCCTTCCGCTCGATCGCGAGGGGACCGCGCACGCGCTCGGATTCGACGGCCCGACCCGCAACAGCATGGACGCCGTGGGGTCGCGCGACGGGGCGCTCGAGTTCCTCGCTGCGTGTGCGATCGCGATGGTGCATCTCTCGCGGCTGGCCGAGGAGCTGGTGCTGTGGTCGTCCAGCGAGTTCGGCTTCGTCGAGCTGGCCGACGCCTACTCGACCGGCTCGAGTCTGATGCCGCAGAAGAAGAACCCGGACGTGCCGGAGCTGGTGCGCGGCAAGACGGGGCGCGTCATCGGGGATCTGGTGGCGCTGCTGACCATCGTCAAGGGCCTCCCGCTGACGTACAACCGCGACCTGCAGGAGGACAAGGAGCCGGTGTTCGACGCGGCCGCGACGCTGCGCGACTCGCTCGCGGTGCTGACCGGCGCCCTCGCGACGCTCACCGTGCGGACCGAGCGGATGCGCGCCGCCGCCGAGGACCCGATGCTGCTGGCGACCGATCTGGCGGAAGCGCTGGTCCGCGAAGGCGTACCCTTCCGCGAAGCGCACGAAGCGGTCGGACGCGTCGTCGGCCACTGCGTCGAGACCGGGGCCGACCTCGGGACGCTCTCGCGCGAAGCGCTGCGCGCGTTTCACCCGGCGTTCCCGAGTGGCGCCGACACGCTGCTGTCGCTGGAAGCCGCTCTCGAGCGCCGCGATCTTCCGGGAGCCACGGCGCGCGTCCGCGTCGCGGAGGCGCTCGCGGCCGCGGAGGCCGAGCTGACGATGGAGGCGCGCGCCCTCGGCGCCAGCCAACAGGAGTCTTCGCCATGACCCACGGCCTTCGCAGCGCCGCGCTCGCCGGCCTGATCGTCGCGCTGCTCGCCGGCGTCGCCTGCGGGCGGTACGGTCCTCCGCGTCGGATCGAGGCGCCCCCGGCAGCCGCTCCCCCCGCAGCCACCGCCACGAACCCCGATCCGGCGCAGCCTTCCGAGCCGGATCCGGATCTGGAACCCCAACCGTAGGGATCATCCGTCATGTCCTCTCGCGAGCTCGCATTCACGAAGATGCACGGCGCCGGTAACGATTTCGTCGTGCTCGACGGAATCCGCGAGCCGCTTCCGGCGCTCGAGCCCCTCGCGCGCCGGCTGTTGAACCGGAACTTCGGCATCGGCGGCGATCAGTTGTTGGTGGCCCGGCCGTCGGCGACCGCCGACTTCCGGATGGACATCTACAATCCGGACGGATCGCAGGCCGAGATGTGCGCCAATGGCATCCGTGCGTTCCACGTCTGGCTCCGGAGCCATCGCCACTCGAGTGCGGACGAGATCGCCGTCGAGACTCTCGCGGGTATCGTCCGACCGCGGTCGGCGGGACCCGGCCAGGTGACGGTCGAGATGGGTCGCCCGGTCCTCGTCCCGGCAAAGATCCCGACGACGCTCGGCGTCGGCGGGGACGGCCCGGTGCTCGACGCTCCGCTCGAGGTGGATGGCGCGACGCTGCACGTCTCGGCAGTATCGATGGGGAACCCGCACTGCGTCCTCGACGTCGAGGACGTGGAGGCCGCGCCGGTCGAGCAGCTGGGTCCGCGCATCGAGCGCCATCCGGCATTCCCGAACCGCGTCAACGTCGAGTTCGTCCAGCGGATCACGCGCAGCCGCGTGCGCCAGCGCACCTGGGAGCGCGGCACCGGCGAGACGCTCGCGTGCGGCAGCGGCGCGTGCGCCGTCGCCGTCGCGTCGATCCTGCGCGGGGCGACGGATCGCGCGCTGGCGATCGAGCTGCGCGGGGGCACGCTGGAGATCTCGTGGCCCGCGGACGACGCCGCGGTGCTGATGACCGGCCCGGCGATGGAGGTCTTCGCGGGCCACTTCCCCCTCGACGAGACATCGGGCGAAGGAGACTAGGATGTTCGAGGGAGTCCTCACGGCGCTCGTGACGCCGTTCCGCGACGGCGCGCTCGACGAGCGCGCGCTGCAGGAGGCCATCGAGTTCCAGATCGCTGCTGGCGTCGACGGCCTCGTGCCGTGCGGCTCGACCGGCGAGGCGGCGACGCTGTCGCACGCCGAGCATCGCCGGGTCGTCGAGGTGGTCGTGGCGGCGGCGCGCGGCCGCGTGCAGGTCCTCGCCGGCACCGGCTCGAACAGCACCCGCGAGGCCATCGAGCTGACGCTCCACGCCAAGGAGGCCGGTGCCGACGGCGCCCTGCTGATCTCGCCGTACTACAACAAGCCGACGCAGGACGGCATCGTCGCGCACTACGCCGAGGTCGCGCGCCAGACGTCGCTCCCGCTGGTCGTCTACAACATCCCCGGCCGCACGGCTTCCAACCTGCTCCCCGCGACGCTCGCGCAACTCGCGGAGATCGAGCAGGTGGTCGCCGTGAAGGAGGCGTGCGGAGACATCAACCAGATCGCGCACGTGATCTCCGCGGTTCCGGACTCGTTTGCAGTCCTGGCCGGAGACGACTGCATGACGCTGCCGATGCTCGCGCTCGGCGGGCGGGGCGTGATCTCCACGACCTCCAACGTGGCGCCCGCCGAGGTGGTCGAGGGGGTGCGCGCGTTCCGCGCCGGAGATTTCGATCGGGCTCGCCAGATCCACCACCGCCTGCTGCCGCTCTTCGACGTGCTGTTCTGCGAGACCAATCCGATTCCGGTGAAGGCGGCGCTCGCCATGCGCGGGGCGATTCGAGAGGAGCTGCGGCTCCCGCTGCTCCGGCTCTCGGACACGCACCGCGGGCGACTCGAAGCGGTGTTGAAGGAGCTGGGGCTGCTTTGAGCACCGAGAAGCCGGCGCGATTGCGGGTAGCGTGCGTCGGTGCGCTCGGGCGGATGGGCGAACGTGTTCGCGCAGCGCTGGCCGGTGCTGCGGATACCGAGCTGGTCGGCGCGCTCGAGGGCACGGGGCACCCGGAGCTCGGATGCGAGCTGGCGCCGGGCGTCACGCTGACGGCCGAACCCGGACGCGCGTTCGAACGGGCCGATGCCGTCATCGATTTCTCGGTCCCGGCAGCCTCGCTGGCGGCGCTCCGCGCCGCCAGCGAGGCCGGCGTCGCGTATGTGTGCGGCACGACGGGCCTCAGCACGGCGGAGCGCGCGGAGCTGGAGACGCTGGCAAAGCGAATCCCCGTCGTCTGGGCGCCGAACTTCTCGGTGGCGGTCAACGTGCTGGCCCACCTGGTGGGCGAGGCCACGCGCCTGCTGGGAGACGGTTTCGACGCCGAGATCGTCGAGCTGCACCACGCCGCCAAGCGCGATGCGCCGAGCGGGACGGCGTTGCGCCTGGCGACGGCCATCGCCAAGGCCCGCGGCCAGAGCCTCGACGAGGCGCTGGTCGTTTCGCGCAGCGGAGAGACGGGCGTGCGTTCGGCGAGAGCGATCGGCGTGCAGGCGCTGCGCGGCGGCGACAACCCGGGCGAGCACACTGTCCTGCTGATCGGCCGCGGCGAGCGACTCGAGCTGGCACACCGGGCCGCCACCCGCGATCACTTCGCCGCCGGCGCGCTGCGCGCGGCACGCTGGGCGCACGGCCGGTCGCCGGACCTGTACGGCATGGAGCAGGTCCTCGGCCTCGTGTGACCGTCAAGAAAGGGGCCGGGTTGGATTCGTCAACTTTTCCCCGGTCGGGGAAAGAGTGTAGATCTCGGGGCGTATAT
>CAYOHN010000193.1:0-6914 GCA_964403735.1 uncultured Spirochaetales bacterium
ATCTTGGCGATCTCCTCGAGAAACTTCTTGTGGTGTTCAGCGTTGTCCGGGTTCTCTCTGGGAGAAGCCACGCGATGAGCGACGTCGTTCCCACGAACCGCCCCGCGAGCGAGCCGGAGCGGGTGCTGGTCACGGGGGCCAATGGGAACCTCGGTCGGGCACTGATCCGGCGTCTGGCGGGCGGCGTCGGGGCGACCCCCCGGTTCTCCGTCCGCGCGGTCGTGCGATCCGAGCGGGCGGCGGCCACGGTCCGCGCGTTGCCGGAAGCGCCGGACGTCGCAGTCGTCGACTACGGCAACGTCGACGCGCTCGCCGATGTCGTCAGGGACTGCGCCGCGATCGTCCACCTGGTCGGCATCCTCAAGGAGTCCTCCACGACTCGCTACCGCGATGCCCACGAAAGCACCGCGGAGGCGCTCGCTGCTGCCGCGCGGCGCGCCGGATGCCTCCGGATCGTGTACCCGAGCATCCTCGGTGCCAGCGTCGATTCCCCAAATGCGTGTCTCGCGTCCAAGGCGCGCGCCGAGGCCATCCTGCTCACGCCGCCGCTCGAGACGACGATCCTGCGCGTGCCGATGGTGCTCGGCGGCGACGAGCCCGCCACGTGGGCCCTGCGCGCGCGGGCGCGGGCGCGCGTCGTCCCGCTGGTCCGCGGCGGCGCCTCGCTGGAGCAGCCGATCGACGGCGCCGACGTGGTCGAGGCCATCGCCGCCGCGCTCGTACGCCCGGAACTCGCGGGGCAGACGCTCGACGTCGGCGGCCCGGAGTCTCTGTCGCGTCGCGAGTTGATCCGCCGCGCCGCGGCGCTGACGGGCGCTGCGCCCCCCCGCATCGTCCCGATCCCGCTCTCGCTGGTGCGGGGCTTCGCCGCGCTGGCGACGCGCTTGCTGGCGAACCCGCCGATCACGCCGGCGATGCTCGGCGTCCTCGAGCACGATGACTGCGTGGATCCCGCGCCGGCGTGCCGCGCGCTGGGCATCGAGCTGACACCGCTCCAAGAGACGCTGCGGCGTTCGCTCGCGGAGAGCCGGTAGCAGTCCAGTCCGGGCGCAGGCTGCCCGGACGCGGCAATCTCCGCGCACGCGCTCGAGCACCCTGGAGGATCGCTTGTCCGAAGCCGCTCCCGATGTTCTTCCGCCCCGGCGCACGTCCCTGCTCGCGCGGGTCGCGCCGTGGGCGATCACGCTCGCCTGTTTCGCGTTCCTGTACACCCGAATCGACGGTGCGGCGCGCGCGCAGGATTCGTCGGCACTGCCGTTCCTGGCGTCGGTCTTCGAAAAGGTCGACTGGTGGAGCTGGCTCGCGCTGATGATCCCGTACTCGGCGTTCTTCTTCCTGGTGGATTCGCTCGTCGTCTGGCGCGTCGTCAACTGGTTCAACGCCCGCGTCTCCTATCTCGACATTCTGCCGGTTCGCGCCAGCACTTACATCCTGTCGATCCTGAACGAACAGGTCGGCAAGGGCGCGATGGCCGTCTACCTGAACCGGCGCAACGATGTGCCCGGCTGGCAGGTCGGCTCGAGCATGCTCTTCATCATGTTCTGCGAGTTCTACTACCTGCTCGGCTGGGCGCTCGCCGGGGCCTCGTTGCGCTGGGGGGCGCTGCCCGACGCATTCCGCGTCCTGCCGTGGGTGGGTCTCGGCGCCGCCGCGTTCTTCGTCGTCTGGATCCTCTACTTCCGCGGCTCGATCGCGCCGGGCTCGCAGCTTCGCGAACGCCAGCTCTTGCACGCGTTCCGCCAGGCGAAGCCGTGGCACTACGGCGCCATCGTCCTGCTGCGCTCTCCGGCGCTGCTGGCCGCCGCGTGGGTCTACACGCTGGCGCTGCGGCTGTTCGGCATCGACGCGAACTTCCTGCAGATGCTCGGCGTGCTGCCGCTGATCTTCTTCGGCGCGGCCACGCCGGGGCCGATGCGCGCCGTCGCGATCTCGATGTGGGTGCTGCTGTTCCCCGAGCACCCCGCCGAGATGGCGGCCTTCGGTCTCGTCATGCACAACTTCTTCATCTTCTTCAATGCGGCGATCGGACTGGTGTTCCTGCGCCGCGCCCAGCGCGAGCTGTTCGGCGAGGCCTGAGCAGGAGCTTCACGACGACGGAGCGCGCCGGCGTGCCTGGAGTCGATCGGCCATCGAGACGAGCGTCGAAACGACCAGGAGCCAACCCGCCGCGCGGATCCACGCCGGCCCCGGCGCCGCGAGACCGAGCGCGTCCCGATAGATCGGGACTGCCACCAGCACGTAGTAGGCGATCCCATTCCAGCGGCCGATGGCGCTCGCCCGCAGCGGTCGGCCGGCAAGGACGCGCGAGTCGAGTACGTACTGGGTGAACGCGGCGACGACGAGGGGTGCCAATACGATCGGCACCTCGCCCCGCCAGGACCACGACGCGAGCCCGATCACGCACAGCGTCGCATCGACCGCATGATCGAGGACGCCGCCGAACGCCGTGACCTCGCCGCGCCTTCGCGCGACCGCCCCGTCGGCGAGATCCGTCGCGACGGCCACCGCGAAGAGCGAGCCGGCGACCAGCGGCTGGTCGCGCAAGATCGCGGCGCCGAGCAGCGGCACGAGCGCGAGTCGCAGCAACGAAATCGCGTTGGCGAGCGTGATCCGAAGCTCGTTCCGCGTGCCGCCGCGACCGACCGTCATGAACGGCACGATACCAGACGGACGCTACGCTCCGGGTGCTCTAAAACTGCGAAACGGAGGCTCGTTCGCGCGTGTCGAGGCGGATCGCGAACTTGAAGCGGGTGGCGGGCTCGAAGGGAATCGCGGGGTTCTCTCTCGTCGCCGCGCTCGTCGCGGCCGGCTGTTCGAGCGAGGAGACGACTACTCTCTCCGAAGCCGCACAGCGCGGTCGTGGCGTCTACATGAACGTCTGTGTCGCCTGTCACAGCGCCGATCCGGCGCAGGACGGCGCCCTCGGACCGAACCTGGTGGGGACCTCACGCGAGCTGCTCGAGTGGCGCGTCATCAAGGGCGACTATCCGCCCGGCTACACACCCAAGCGAACGACGGGCGCGATGCCGGCCTTCCCGCACCTCGCCGGGCAGCTCGACGATCTGCATGCGTTCCTACGCGAGAGCACGGAAGCCGCCGCCGCTCGCTGAAACGGGCGGGCCGCATGGCGACCCGCCCGTCCCGAGAACGCTGTAGGCCCGCCGCTGCTCAGATCGTCAGGATCTCCTGCGCGAGGAACAGCAGCAGCGTCAGTCCGAGACCCGCGTGGATCGTGCCCGAAACGGTCGCCAGCGGCTTCTGCGACGCCAGGCCGGGGCCAAGCAGCGCCTGCGCCTCGACGGCGAGCATCACGATCAGCGCGACGACCCAGTAGAGCCCGACGCCGCCGGTTCCGGTGAAGGCGAAGTGGCTCGCGGCACCCATGAAGAACAGCATCGGGATCGAGAACAGCGTGTTCACGCGCGACGCCAGGCCGGCTCGCTGGCCGCGCGACGCCGCCTCCGGAATCGCCTGGCCTCCGCCCGCCACCTGCTCGGCGGACGCGATCACCACCTTCTGGGCCGGCCAGATGACGAACCAGACGTTCGCCCACATGAACGTGCCCATCAGACCGCCGGTCAGGATCCGGGTCATGTAGCCGGAATCGAGCGGAACTTTGTCGTGTCCGAGTTTGGTGAAGACGATCAGCCAACCGGTGAGGAAGGTGAACATCGCGCCCCAGCGGAACCACCACAGCGCATTGGGAACGAGCCCGCGCACCATCGGACTGCGCGCGGTTCCGCCGAGTTCCGTGCCGAAGAACGGCGTCTGGATGAAGTTGAAGTAGTAGAGGATCCCGATCCAGGTGATTCCCGCCAGAAAGTGGAACCAGCGGAGTAGGATGTACCACCCCTCCATGCTGAAGAGTTCCATTGCGACCTTCCTCCTCTTCGTTTGGTGATCAGCGGCGATTGTAGCCGTACGGCCTGGGTTTCCGATCGGATCCCAGGCGCTTCGACGGCGGCAATCGAGCGAGGGTTCGTCCCTACAGACCCTCTCCCAACAGCGACTTCGCGATCGTATCGAGCTGGATGAATGAGGTGCCCTCGTAGATCTTGCCGATCTTCGCGTCGCGCAACAGCTTCTCGGCGGGACACTCCTTGGTGAAGCCGACGCCGCCCCACAGCTCGAGACACTCGCTGGCCAGCCGCTCGGCCACTTCGCTGGCGAACCACTTGGCCATCGCGGCTTCGCGCAGGAACGGCTGGCCGGCATCGTGGAGACGCGCGGCGTTGTAGACCAGCAGGCGCGCCGCCTCGAGCTCCGTCGCGCAGCGCGCCAGCCGATGGCGCACAGCCTGGAACTCCCCGACCTTTCGGCCGAACTGTTCGCGCTCCTGGACGTAGCCGAGCGCACCCTCGAGCGCTCCGCGGGCCAGCCCTGCCATCTGCGCACCGATCCCGATCCTGCCCTCGTTGAGTGTCTCGATCGCGACCTTGTAGCCCTTCCCCACCTCGCCGAGCACGTTGCCGCGCGGCACCTCGACGCCGTCGAAGACCAGCTCGCAGGTGCTGGAGGCGCGGATGCCGAGCTTGTCCTCCTTGCGCGGAATCGAGAAGCCGGCCATGCCGCGCTCGACGACGAAGCAGGTGATGCCGCGGTAGCCGACGTCCGGGTTCACGTTGGCAAAGACCAGGAACAGACCGGCCTCGTCCCCGTTGGTGATCCACAGCTTGCGACCGTGCAGCGCGAAGTGATCGCCGCGGTCCTCGGCGCGACAGGCGAGCGCGAACGCGTCGCTGCCGGACCCGGCCTCGGAGAGCGCGTAGGCGCCGATCGTACCGTCGGCGAGCTGACGGAAGGAACGCTCCTGCTGGTCTGCGCTGCCCCAGCGACGGATCGCGTTGATCACCAGCGTGTTCTGCACGTCGCAGACGACGGCCACGGACGGATCGACGCGCGCCAGCTCCTCGATGGCGAGGATGCTCATGAAGAAGCTCGCCTCGGACCCGCCGAGGGCTTCGGGGATCTCGATCGCGAGCAGACCCATCTCGTGGAGCCACGGGATCACTTCGGGCCGGAACTTGCCCTCGCGATCCATCTCTGCCGCCAGCGGACGCAGCTTCGTCTCGGCGAACGCGCGCACCGTCTGCGCGAAGATCGCTTCGTCCTCGGACAGCGTCGTCAGGGCCGGCTGCTCCATCTCAGCGGCGCTCCTCGAAGATCGCCTCGGCCACCGTCTCGGCGGCGCGATCCACCGGCAGCTCGCGCGACTGCCCATCGCGGCGGCGCTTCAGCTCCACCACCTTCTTCTCGAGCCCGCGAGCACCGACGGTGACGCGGTACGGAATCCCGATCAGGTCGGCGTCCTTGAACTTCACGCCGGGTCGCTCGTCCCGGTCGTCCAGCAGGACGTCGATGCCCGCCGCGCGCAGCGCATCGTAGAGGCGCCCGCCCACCTCGGCGGTCTCGACCTCCTTCGGGTTCAGCACCGTAACGACCACTTCGAACGGCGCGACGCTCACCGGCCACGTGATGCCCGCTGCGTCGTGACACCGCTCGACGATCGCAGCGGCGACGCGTCCCACGCCGATCCCGTAACAACCCATCACGATCGGCAGCGACTGGCCCTGCTCGTCGAGGACGGTCGCACCGAGCGCCTCGCTGTAGCGCGTGCCGAGCTTGAAGATGTGGCCGATCTCGATGGTCTTGTCGACGGCGAGCGCGCCGCCACACAGCGGGCACGGCTCGCCGGCCGCGACTGCGCGCAGATCGAGCCAACCCGAGATCTCGAGATCGCGCGCGACGTCCACGCCGCGCAGATGGAAGCCATCCTCGTTGGCGCCGGTCGTCATCGCGCGGCGACCTTGCAGCGCGATGTCCGCGAGCACGCGCGCGCCGCGCACACCGACCGCGCCGAGACTGCCGGCCGACGCGCCGAGCGCGGCGCGGATCTCGTCGTCGGTCGCGGGTCGGACCGCGACGGCGCCGGCGCCGTCGGCGAGCTTCTGCTCGGACAGCGCGTGGTCGCCGCGCAACAGCACCAGCGCGGTCTCGCCGTCGAGCACGTAGACGAGGGTCTTGATCTGGCGATCGGCGGATGCGCCCTCCGGAAAGCGCGCCAGATCCTCGATCGTCCGGACGCCGGGCGTCGCGAGCTTCTCGGGCGCGTCGGGCACCGCGTCCGGGTCTGCGATCTCGCCGAGCTGCGACGTGGCTTTCTCGACGTTCGCCGCGTAGCCGCACGCGCCGCACGACGCGACCCAGTCCTCCCCGGCGTCGCTCGGCACCATGAACTCGATCGATTCGCTGCCACCCATGGCGCCCGACGACGCCTCTACGGCGAGCGGCGAAAGACCGCAGCGCTCGAAGATGCGCCGATACGCATCGAAGTGGAGCTGGAACGCCCGATCCAGCCCTTCGCGATCGACGTCGAGCGAGTAGGAGTCCTTCATCACGAACTCGCGCACCCGGAGCAGGCCCGACTTCGGGCGCGGCTCGTCGCGGAACTTCGTCTGCAGCTGATACCAGATCTGGGGCAGAGCGCGGTAGCTGCGCACCTCGACGGCCAGTGACGCGAAGACCTCTTCGTGCGTCATGCCGAGACACAGCTCGGCGCCGCGGCGGTCCTGGAGCCGGAACATCTCGTCGCCCATCACCTGCCAGCGTCCGGAGCGCTGCCACAGTTCGGCCGGATGCAGCGCCGGGAGACGGAACTCCTGGGCGCCGATCCGCTCCATCTCCTCGCGCACGATCCGCTCGACCTTGCGGCACACGCGCCACCCGAGCGGCAACAGCGAGTACACGCCCGCGGCGAGCTGCCGCATCAGGCCCGCCCGCACCAGCAGCCGGTGACTGACCGCCTCGGCGTCGGCGGGGTCCTCCCGCAGCGTCGGAATGAAACTCTGCGACCAGCGCAAACGAAATCCTCCGTCAGGAGGCCGAAGCTAACGAATCCCGTCCCTCGTATCCCC
>CAYOHN010000194.1:0-6909 GCA_964403735.1 uncultured Spirochaetales bacterium
CTCTACGTGAGTGACGCGTCGGTTCTGCCGACCAACACCGGCGCCAACCCGCAGATCACGATCATGGCCAACGCACTGCGCATCGCCGAGGGCAGTGCGGCCGCGGCCGCGGCCGCAGTCGCACCGCGCCGTGCGCGGACCGATCGACACGAATCGGAGTCTGCATGAGTGCCGATCCCGTGTCATCGAACGGAGTGACCTCGGCGCTGGCCCCGCTCCATCGTCGGGCGTTCCTCCGGCTCGCTGGCGCCGTGGCCGCGACGAGTCTGCTGCCGAGCGGCTGCGGCGCCGTTCCGAGCGAACTCGCGCCGCCCCCAGAGTCCGCGCTCGAGGTGCTTTCGCCGCGGGCCTACGCGACGTTTCGAGCGTTCTCGATCCCCCTCGTCGGTCGGGAACTCGCCGGTCAGATCCGCGCGCGGACGCTCGACCCGGCGGGCCTCGCCGAGCGCCGGTTGGCGCGCCAACCGGCGCTCGGCGAGGCCGTCAAGCAAGGTCTCTTCGCGCTCGAGTGGGGGGTCTGGCCGCTGTTACCCGAATGGAGACCGTTCACGGCGCTGGGCGATGCAGCACAGGACCGCGTCCTCGCGGACCTCTCGGGTTCCAGGATCGACCTCTTGCGCGATCTCTTCCGAGGCCTCGAGTCGTTGGCGACGCTCGCGGTGTACACGCAGCCGGCGGTCCGACGTGCTCTCGGCGATCCGGGTCCGTTCGACGCCCAGGGGATCGCGATCGGGATGGCGGAGCTGAAGCCGCGCTGACGCCGGGCGCCAGACGGGGAACGGCGGGCGATGCGACTCGAGCTGGTCGAGGCTTCGCAGCTCGACGGGCCGGAGCTGCGCGGCCCAATCGATTGCGCGATCCCGTCCGATGTCATGCCAGACGAGGACGCGGCGACTCGCGACGAGAAGCGCGAACGGTCGTGGAAGCGAGCCCGGCAGGAAGGCTTCGGCGGACGCGGCAAAGCTCGCTGCGGCCGCAGGGTCGTCGAACTCGGCCGCGTAAATCCACGGCTTCCTGTCGTCCCGGCAGGCCAGCTGCACCGCGCGATCTCCTCGCCAGGCGGCGAGCGGCGCGGCGGGAACCGTGCCCCCCACGCGCGTGACCGCGGTGAGGAGTGCGGCGGGGCCGACGCTTTCGTCTGTCACCGGCTCGCAATCCAGCGCCTCGGGAGGCGTTCCGCGCAGCAGAACGGGGCGGATTCCGGCGCGGTAATCGCGCGGACTCAGCAGTTGCCGGGTCGAGAGGGGCGGATCGCGAAAGGGCGCCTCGCGGTCTCGCTGTGCACGCAGCAGGAGCGTCGCCGCCAGCGGGAGCAGCGTCTCGGTCGCCTCGGTGCGCTCGACTTCGAGCGTCTCCTGCTCGAGAAGCCCGGGCGGAATCTCTTCGAAGGGCGGACCGATTCCCTGACGCGCAGCCGCCTCGGCGCTCGCGGCGAGCAGCGCCCGAAGTGCGCGACCCGGATCGCCGGCGAGCCGCTCCGCCCGTGCGACCAGCTCGGGATAGTGCTGCTCGTCGAGCAGCTGTGCGAGAGCGAGCGCCACGCCGTCTGCTTCCACCGTGGCGACGCAGACGACGCTCGCTCCGGCGAGATCCGGAAGACAGCGATTGGTGTCGCGTCCCGCAACGCGAAGCCCGGCGAGCCGCTCGTCGTCCGCCGTGACGAGGGCGAGCAGCGGACGGCGAACGAAGCGCAGTCCCCGGCGTTCCTCGATCCGTGCCACCAGCGATTCGTAGACCTGCGGATCGACGTGCCCGCCCGCAGCGACCAGTTCGGCGAGTGGCTGCTCGCGCGGGGCCCCGCCGGGACCTTGCGCACAGCGGCTGCCGATCGACAGCGGGGCGACGAGCACGAGCAGAAGCGCGATGCGTCGAGTCGGGTGCATGGACAACCGGACGACACCTGTAGGTGGAATCTTCATGCGTCGGCACCAGCCAGCGGAAACCAGAAAGCCCTCCCGGCCGGGACAGCGACCGACCGGGAGGGCTTTTGGTTCGATGGAGACGAGGAGGGAGCAAACACCCCCGTCGCGTCCCCGCGGCTGCGGCTGCTAGGCGCGCTTCCGGCCGTGGACCGCGAGGCCCGCGAGGCCGCCGGCCAGCAACAGCAACGTCGTCGGCTCCGGGACGAGCGCGAAGGCCACGATCTCTCCCGTGGCGCTTGCGTTCAGGTTCGTGCCCTCGAGGGTCAACGAGAGCGGCACGTCGACCGGGATGGTCAGCTGCCGCAGCAGCGGGTTGCCGACCGGATCCGGCGTCGTGACCGTGGCACCGGCGAGCGTGTTGGCTCCGAAGATGTTGTCGAACGGCGTCCCGGGCGTGTCCGGGATCACCTGTCCGACGAGGGTGGAAAGCCCATCGAGAGCCACCGTGGCGCTCTCGACTCCCACGGCCAGCGCGTTGCCTGCGAAGGCACCGCCCCCGCCGATGGCAAGCGGCCCGGCGCTATCGAGGTCGTAGGCCACGTCCAGGAAGCTGATCCAAGCAACGTCCAGCGTCACGAACGACACGCTGGCACGGACCTTCGCCGCAAAAACGGCAGGTGCCGTCGAGGTGCCGGTGAACTGTCCATCCGGGTTTTCCGCGTTCGTGGCGCCGGGGTCGAAGTCGGCGGGGTTCGGGCGGAAGGATCCGGAGGTCAGGCCGAACGCGTTGTGCTGGCCACTCAGGAACTCGATCGACACGCCGTCGACGAAGTCGGTCGAGAGCGTCCCGGCAACCGCCGCGGTCTTGCCCTGCGACCAGGCACTGTTGTCGGCGTTGCGAAGCCGGATCGTCGCGGTCGTGCCGTCCAGAGTGACGGATTGGTCCGGAACGTTGAGCGTCAGGCTGCTCTGGCTGTCGTCGATTGCCCACGTGAGAGGAGCCGCCCCTGCGATGGTCGGTGCGGCGAACAAGGCCGCGGTCAGCGCGATCGCGACGCCTTTCAATCCCCTCGAGTACACGCTGCTACCACCGACCCGCGGGGCAGTTTGCGCGCGCAAGTATCCATTCATGTCAGTTCCCCTTTCCCAAGGAAGATTGCACGACCATTCGTTAAGCAAGCCGAATGCCAACGTTCGCTTGGACGAAACCATCAGGAAAAGAAGGGTTTACGAAATCGCGGCGTCGACCGGGCGAAGATCAGAGAAGGAATGTTCCGAGGAATGGAAATTTTTTCCCCATTTTCACGGTGGCGCACGGTTCGCTGCGCTGCTCGGCGGACGGTTCCGCACGCGTCAGGGCCGTCGGCACCGGGCTCGAGGATCCGCTAGGCGTGGGGCGGTTCGCGCGGTTCCGGTGCAAGGCCCTCGCGCAATCGTCCGGCTTTGTCTAAACGTCCTGCCGACGGGTTCCGCTCGGTTGAGGTGGCTGGAGCTGCCTGGGGATGGCGCGCGGCGCGGTGCGCTGGGCTCGGACCGTCCGAGCGTACCGGGTCGGCATGCTGACCTGGCGTTGCTTCGAACGCCCCTGGGTTCTCACGCCCCCGGGTTCTCGGTTGGGCTTCGATCGTGATGTTCTGGTGCCGTGCCACCGGACTCGCCGGATCCCACCGGTCCGGCTGCCGCATCAGCGCTTGATCGGCAACGCGCCGGCGAGCAGAGGGACCGGGGTTCGGTGAGTGCTCCGCGCACGGACCGGGTGGATCCGTCGGCGCGGCCGGGTGAGGGCTGCGCGGGGATCCCAAGGGGTCCGGATCGCGGTCGCAAACGAGACGGCTCTGGCGCCTGGAGCGAGGACCCGCGAGCGGACGACTGCGGGCGGGGGGGGGGAGGCACAAGGATGCGGAATGGCTGAGCGGACCCGCAGGCCGAAAGGCGCAGCGCCGCCGAAGCACGCGGCAGACGAAGAGGCGCTGGACGGGACGCCCCGTGGCCCGTCTCGCCGCGTTGCAAAGACAGACGCGCCCGACCGCGCTGCAAAGACAGACGCGCCCGAGGATGGCGACGCACGCCCGGTGCCCGCTCGGGCACCCGCCCGGATGACGGCGCCGCGCAAGAAGAAGCCCGCGGCGGCGAGCGATCCGGCGACCGCCGCGAAGTCCGGAAAGCCGAGCCGCGCGCGCGAAACCCAGGCGGCACGCGAGGATGCGGCTCACGTCGAGGATCTCGTCGCGGCACTGACGGCCGCTGGAGACGATGCCGCGCTCGCCGCGTTGGATTCGGACCTTCTCGCGCCGGATCTCGACGGTGGCGAAGAATCGGACTTGTCGGCGCCGAGCCCCGCCCCGGCCGCCGCAGAGCCCGCCTTGGTTCCCGCTGCGCGTCGGCGGGCCCCGAGCCGTGCGACCGCGCTCCCGCTCGAGCCCGTGCCCGAGCCGCTCGCCGTCGACGAGGCGGCGCGCCGCATCGGCATCGCGGAGTTCTATCCCGAGCAGGCGCAGGTGGTGGCCGCCGTGACTGCCGGCCGCGACGTCCTGATGGTGTTGCCGACCGGATTCGGCAAGTCGGCCTGCTATCAGGTGCCCGCGATGGTGCTGCCGCGGCCGGTGGTGCTGATCTCGCCATTGCTGGCACTGCTCGAAGACCAACACACGAAGCTGCTCGCGCGCGGGGTTCGCGTCGCGCGGCTCGATGGCACCGTGCGCGGCAATGCGCGCAAGCGGGCGCTGTCCGACATCGCGCGCGGCGGACCCATCCTCGTGATGACGACGCCCGAGACGCTGGCGAACCCGGAGCTGCGCACGGCGCTCGCCAGTTCCGGTGTCGGTCTGGTCGCCGTCGACGAGGCGCATTGCATCTCGGAGTGGGGCTTCGACTTCCGCCCGGCGTACCGGCGGCTCGGCGCGCGCGTGCGCGAGCTCGGCGAGCCGCCCGTCCTGGCGCTCACGGCGACGGCCACGGAGCACGTACGCGAGGCGATCATCGGGACGCTCGGGATGCGCGAGCCGGAGATCGTCGCGTCGTCGCCGCACCGCTCGAACCTCGCGTTCGAGGTGCTGCCGTGCGAAGGGGACGTGCGACTGCGCGCGTTGCTCCGGCTGACGCGTCGCCTCCACCGACCCGGCATCATCTACTGCTCGACCCGGCGGGAAGTCGAGCTGGTCTACATGCTGATCCGGCGCTTCGGGATCCCGGCTCACCGCTATCACGGCGGCATGACCGGCAAGGAACGCGAAACCGAGCAGGAGCGCTTCATGGACTCCGGCCGGCGCGTCGTGATGGTGGCGACGAGCGCGTTCGGACTCGGCATCGACAAGCCCGACATCCGCTTCGTGTTGCACTACCAGGCTCCGGCCTCGCTCGAGCAATACGTGCAGGAAGCCGGTCGCGGCGGGCGCGACGGCAAGAAGGCGAACTGCATCCTGCTCTACGACGGCAGCGATCGCGGGATCCACGAGGCGCTGCTCGCGCGCAGCCGCGTACGGCCGGATCAGCTGTATCGCCTCGCCGCAGCGCTCGCCGCCTGGGCGGACGAGGAACGCGAACCGTCACTCGAGGCGCTGGCGTTGTCGGCCGAGATGGGGCCGCGGATCGCGGCAGCGCTGCTCACGAAGCTCGAGGAGGCGGGTCTCATCCGCTGGGACGAGAAGAACATCCAGGTGTCCGGCAGCAAGGAGACGCTCGCCCAGGATGCTCGTGCGCTCGCTGGGCAGTTCGAGACGCTGCGAACCGAGGACAGCCATCGCCTCGATGCGCTCGCCGAGTATGCGCGCGACGGCGGTTGTCGTGCGGTCTTCCTGCGCGCGTATTTCGGCGAGTCGCACGGGGAGCCTTGCGGGTTGTGCGATGTGTGTCGTGGCCGTCCCGAGCGTTCCGAGGCGTTCTTCGCGCCGATTGCGAAGCCAGCGGCGCCGGCGCGCGGACGGGGTCGGGGTCGAGGGGGGCGCGGCGGCGGCGCTCGGGATCGCGACCAGGCGGCGCGCGGCGCTCGAAACCCGAGAGCCCGCCGCGGTCGCGGCGGGCGGGATCGAGATCGCGCAGGCGGCGGGGTCGAGGTCGCGCGTGCGCCGCGCGGCGAGGACCCGCGGCGCGGCGAGGCGCGTCGTCGGCGCGGCCGGCGCGGTGGCCGCAAGGTGAGCGAAGAGTCCGGATCGCGTTCGCTGATCGCGCCGGAAATCCTGGCGCAGCCCTTCGTCCTCGACGACGTTCCGCCGGGCGATCGCCGCCCGCGGCCCGTGAATCCGCGCGGCGACGCTTCCTACGCGGACGCAGCGCAGACGAACGGAGGCGGGGAAGGCGCGCGCCGCCGGCGCCGCGGACGTCGCGGCGGTCGCCGTCGGCGCGATCGAGGGGCCGATGCGCCCGGCGGCCCGGCGCAGGAGGAGGGTCCGCGCCCGTCGCACGAACCGGACGCCTGAACTCGCGGCGCGCGGGAACGAACTCCCGCGTCGGATCCGGGTTAGGGAACCGGCGCGTCCGGCGGCGCGGCACCGACCGTCGTAGCTTGCAGTCCCTCGCGGCCCGCTTCGAAATCGAGGCCGACGCGCTGGCCTTCGCTGAGCTCTTCGAAGACGAGCCCGTCGTGGACGGCGTTGCGATGGAAGTACACCTGCTCGCCGCCGTCCGTCAGGATGAAGCCGAAGCCTTCGTCGCGAAACACTCGATCGACGATGCCGAGCAGTGCCGGCGGTGTGACCAGCTCGCTGCGCCGGTCATTGCGGCGATCGCGGAAGCGCCGCAGCTCGCGGACGAATGCGTCGACTGCCTCGTGCAGAGCGAGCGAGAGGTCCGGACGCGTGCGCGCTGCCGCCAGTTCCTTGCCGCGCACGAGGCCTGCGATCCGGACCTCCTGGCCCCCGTGACGGTGATGGCCACTCTGCTTCGCGACGATGCGCACATCGATCAAGTCCGTCTGTCCATCGCCGAGGCCTCGCAGTTGGGTCTCGATGGCCTCGCGTTCCTCGGGATGGATTTTCTGCATGTCGACCCATTGAATCTGCAAGATGGTCTTCCTCCGTGTCGTCGTTTCGGGGTCCGTCGATGTTTCGAG
>CAYOHN010000195.1:0-6870 GCA_964403735.1 uncultured Spirochaetales bacterium
TCAGCGATGCAACGCCGCGCTGAAGGCGCGGCTCAGCGATGCAACGCCGCGCTGATCGCGGCTACGCCGGGGCTGCCGCCGGAGCCGCCTCCGCGACGCCGCGCACGTGCTCGGCGCGCGCGCCGCGCGGACCTTCCTGCACCACGTACTCGACGAAATCACCCTCGTTCAGCGCGTCGTAGTCGCTGGCGTTCAGGCCGGAGCGGTGGAAGAACACCTCCTTGCCGTCCTCGCCGCGAATGAAGCCGAAGCCCCGGTCGCGCACCATCTTCTTGATCCGGCCCCGGGTCTTGGGACCGGTCGGTGCCGGCGTCGACGGGCGTCGCGCGCGCGGCCGGCCGCGGCCGGTGCTGTAGCGGTCGCTCGCGATGAACTCCTGCCGGAACAGATCCATCGGCACCAGCAGATCCTGGAACTCCGAGTTGTCGGGGGACAGCAGGACTTCTTCGTCCCCGAGGTCGGCGATCGTGTAGCGGAGGCCGGTGTTCTTGTGGGTGACGCGGGAGCCGGTCTCGACGTTCTCTAGTCGGAGCATGTTGCACCTCCCCCGAAGGGTCCGCTGGGAGACCGTCCGCGCCGGGCGGGAGCTGCCGGGTCTCGGATTCGGGAGCCGCGGAATCGGGAATCAAAATCGGGAATCGAGCAGTCGGCGCCGGGGGAACCGGTCGCCAGGAAGGGAGGAGGATAAGGGCGGGCCCGAATGGTGTCAAACTCCCGCCAGCGCAGCGCTTTCGCGATCCGCTACGCTGCGTCCTCCGCGTCACTGCTGCCGGCGAAGGAACCCATCGCGTGCGCCATCGAGCCGTCTTCTTCGACCTCGGCGGAACCCTGTTCAGCTACGCCAGCATCAATGCGCACTTCGACGGACTGCTGACGGAGCTCGCGCGCGGCCGCGGGCTCGAAACCCCGCTCGGGGAGCTGCGCCACGCGTACCGGGTGGCGATGGCCACCACGATGGCCGGCTGGGCGAGCCGCCCGTACTACCTGCATCGCGACCTCTTCAGCGAGGCACACGTCCAGTTCCTGCGCAGCCTCGGCGTCGAGGCGTCGGCCGACGACCCGGATCTGCTCGCCTCGGAAGGCCGCGTGCTCGGCGAGCCCGTGATCGCGCCGCGCCCTGACGCCGCCGCGACGCTCGCGGCGCTGCGCGCGCGCGGTCTGCACGTCTCGATCGTCAGCAACATCGACGACGACCAGCTGAAGACGCTTTGGAGCCGGCTCGGCCTCGGCGAGCACGTCGACGCAATCACGACGAGTGAGGAAGCGCGCTCGTGCAAACCCGATGCGCGGATCTTCCAGCTCGCGCTCACCAAGGCCGGCAACCCACGGCCCGAATCCGTCGTCTTCGTCGGCGACTCCCCATGGCACGACGTCGCCGGCGCCAACGCGCTCGGCATGACCAGCGTCCTGCTCGGCGCCGCGCCAGCCGGCGCGCCCGAGCCGCATCATCGGATCGAGGCGCTCGGGGAGTTGCTGGCGATCGTGGGGGAGTGAGCAGCCGTAGGGCAAAGCAAGCGCGAAGAGACTGGCGAATCCGGAGACGATCGCCGTGACGGGCGAAACGCTGATCCCGCCGCCTGCCTCGAAGGATGCGCCGGTGCCCGCGAACGCCGCAGAGAGAACCGGCGCCTGGATGTCCGTCGCCGTGGCGGTTCGGCCGCTCGTTCGTCGGAGGAGCCTGTCGGATGAACCCCAGGGCGCGTCGCCCACCACGTGGACTCCGTGAGATTCATCGTAGTGTCGCCAAGCGGACACCTGCGTTCTCGTAGCGAGAATCCGGTCTGAACCGACTCCAGCGTGACGATTTCGGTCAGAGGCGAACTGAACGATATCGGCTGAGAACCGCCGATCGGCGCGCGGGACGGTTCTGCTTGACTCCTGCGGATAGCCGGTTCTAGAGTGCGAAGTGAAGGTCACCATGGAGGGATTCCAATGGACCCGATTTTCGTCTGGATCTGGATTCTGGCCGCCCCGACCATCGGCCTTCTGCTGGCCGGCATGGCGACAGGCAAGAGTTAGAGCGAGCGCGCAGCAAGGCGCGAGGGGGAGGCCGCGCGTTCCGCTGCCTCCCCCTCGTTCCGGTCGGAGCGCCGGTCGGCCCGAGCCGCGCCGACCGGCTGTGTGCGCGGTCAAGGCCGGTGGCCCCTCTCGCGACCCGCCCGCTTGCGCCCGCTTCCCGCTCGGGGGACGCGGAACGGCGCGCTCTCGGACCAGGGCGCAACCGCGAGCTTGGCGGCGAGGAAGTCGATCAACGCCTGCACCCGCGCGGGCCGCATGCCCCCCGGCGGCATCACGAGGTGCAGCGCGACCGGCGGCAGTTCCCAGTCCTCGAGGACCGCCTCGAGCGCGCCGCTCGCGATCTCGTCCCAGACGACGAAGTCGGGCTGCAGCGCGAGATCGAAGCCGTCGCCGATCACGTCGACGAGCGCGTCGCTCAGATGCAGCTCGATGGCGACCTGCGGAAATGCAGCGAGAAACTCGGGCAGCACGGGCGCGACGTAGGACAGCCCGAACGACATCGGACAGGCCAGCCGAATGCGCCCGCGCGACGCTTCGGCGTTCGCGGACGCCTCGTCCTCCGCAGCCTCGGCTTCGGCCACCAGGCGCGCGGCGGCTGCGAGCAGCGTGCGCCCGGTCTCCGTCAGCGAGAGCCGCCGCGAGGTCCGCTGGAACAGCCGCACGCCGAGCCGTTCGTCGAGGCGCGAGACGATCTTCGAGACCGTCCCCTTCGAGATCCCGAGTTCACGCGCCGCGCCAGCAAACGAGCCGACCTGGGCGACACTCGCGAAGACGGCCATTCCCTCGAAGTCCGGAAGCCGCGTCATGTCTCGCCTCCGGAAACGATGTGTTTCGATCGTTCCTGTTTTCGACCCATGACATGGATCCTACCCTGCCCGACATCAGCAGGAGGTCCCGGCCATGATCGAACGCAGGAGCTTCGAACGCCTCGGCAACGCCGACCACGGCTGGCTGCGGGCCCGGCACCACTTCTCGTTCGCCGGCTATCACGACCCCACGCGGAGTTCAACCGCGAACCCCAGACCACCCGGATCTTCCAGATCTGGATCCTGCCGAAGCAGCGCGGCGGCCGCCCGACCTGGGGCACGCGGCCGTTTCCCGAGGGCGACCGGGCGGGCCGCTTCGTCGCGCTCGCGAGCGGACTCGCGGGCGACGACGACGCGCTTCCGATCCGCGCCGACGCGCGCGTCGTCGGCGCGACGCTGCAAGCCGGCGAGCGCGCCGAGTACGCGCTCGGCGCGGGGCGCCATGCGTACCTGGTGCCGGCGACCGGCGCCATCGACGTCAACGGCGTGCGGCTCGCCACCCGCGACGGGGGCAGCGATCCGCGACGAAACCATGCTGCGCGTGCAGGCGCTGGCGGACGCCGAGATCCTACTCGTAGAAACCGCCTAGGCCCAACGGCATCGAAAGGCGAAACCGGGCCCAGGATCCTCGTGCTCTCGCCTGCGAACCAACGCGATCTCGCCGAGCGACGACCCTCGCCATTCGCGAGGCACCGGATAGCCTCTGCTGAGAGTTCTCCAGGAGATTTGCATGGCCGAAACCAAGGCGTCCGATCTCTTCGTCCGATGTCTCGCGAAGGAAGGCGTCGAGCGCATCTTCGGCCTGCCCGGAGAAGAGAACGACGAGTTCATGCTCTCGCTCGCCGACTCGTCGATCGACTTCGTCCTGACGCGGCACGAACAAGGCGCCGCGTTCATGGCGGACGTGCACGGACGGCTGACCGGAGAAGCGGGGGTGTGCCTCGCGACGCTCGGCCCCGGCGCGACGAACCTCGTGACAGGGGTCGCGGACGCCAATCTCGATCGCGCGCCCGTCGTCGCCCTCACCGGCCAGGCGGACAGCATGCGGCTCCACAAGGAGAGCCACCAGAACATGGACGTGCACGAGATGTACGGCCCGCTGACCAAGTGGAGTTGGTCGCTCCGCAACCCGAACAACATCCCCGAAGTCGTCCGCAAGGCCTTCAAGCTGGCGACGACGGAGAAGCCGGGCGCGTGCCATGTCGAGCTCCCCGAAGACGTCGCGGGCATGCCGGCCGACACGGAGCCCATCGAGCCGCAACGACTGCGCCGACCCGTGCCGGCCGACAAGATCGTGAACCAGGCCTTCGACGCGATCCTTGCCGCGAAGCGCCCGATCATCCTCGCCGGCAACGGAGCGATCCGCCGGCGGGCGAGCCGCCAGCTGCGTCGCTTCGTCGAGGCCACGGGCATCGGTGTGCTGTCGACTTTCATGGCCAAGGGCTGTGTCGCGCGCGAGGATCCGCGTTGTCTCTTCACGATCGGCTTGCAGTCGCGCGACGTGAACCTCGTGCCGATCGAGACCGCCGATCTCGTGATCACCCTCGGCTACGACATGGTCGAGTACCACCCGCGGTTGTGGAATCCCGGAGCCGACAAGCGGATCGTGCACATCGACTTCCTCCCGGCCGAGGTCGATCATTCCTATCGCGTCGACATCGAGGTGGTCGGCGATCTCGCGCACACGCTCTGGATGCTCAACGAACGCATGGCGGCGACACCTCGGCTTCCCGAGTGGGACTTCTCGGAGCAGCGCGC
This sequence comes from uncultured Spirochaetales bacterium, assembly GCA_964403735.1. Taxonomy (GTDB): domain Bacteria; phylum Myxococcota_A; class UBA9160; order UBA9160; family PR03; genus CAADGG01. Next base: position 4,584 of record CAYOHN010000195.1, read on the forward strand.
GGCGCGGCATGCGATGAACCGGGAGTTCTTCGAGCACCGCGACGACGACACTGTGGGATCGATCCGCCCACAGAAGGCGATCTGGGACGCCCGGCACGCGATGGGCCCAGCCGACATTCTGCTCTCGGACGTCGGTGCCCACAAGATGTGGATCGCCCGCTACTACCAGTGCGACGACCCCAATACCTGTCTGATCCCGAACGGATTCTGCTCGATGGGCTTCGCGTTGCCGGGGGCGATCGCCGCCAAGCTCGTGCATCCGGAGCGCCGCGTGCTCGCGATCTGCGGCGACGGCGGATTCCTGATGAACGTGCAGGAGATGGAGACGGCGACGAGGCTCGGAGCCAACATCGTGTGCCTGGTCTGGGAGGACAACAGCTACGGTCTGATCGAGTGGAAGCAGCAGAACGAGCACGGCCGCCACGTGTCGCTCGGCTTCGGAAATCCCGACTGGGTGAAACTCGCCGAGTCGTTCGGGTGGGCCGGCCAGCGCGTCGATCGCTCGCGCGATCTCGGCGCCGCGCTCGAGAAGGCCTTCACGGCCGGCCGGCCGGCGCTGGTCGTGATCCCCATCGACTACCGCGAGAACGCGCTTCTCTCCGAGCGGTTGGGCTCCCTCGTGCAGCGGATCTGAACCCGCGCGAAGGCCTCGCGCCGCCCGCTTCGTCCGCAAAGGAGGCCCGCATGCTTCGCGATCACTATCCGCTCTGGCTGGCGAACCGGCCGGAGCAACCCAACCTGGACCTCGAAGTCCACAGCAAGTACGACGGACGCCTCGCGACGCGCGTTCCGCTCGCCGACCCGGCGCTGATCGACGAAGCGATCGGCGCCGCCGCGCGGGCCGCCGAGCCGATGCGGCGGATGGCGCCCTACGAGCGTCAGGCCGTGCTCTCCCACTGCGTGCGTCGCTTCGAGGAGCGCGCAGACGAACTCGCCCGCTCCCTCGCGATCGAGGCCGGCAAACCGATCCGCGACGCACGCGGCGAGGTGACGCGCCTGATCGACACGTTCCGGATGGCGGCCGAAGAGTCGGTGCGCCTCGGCGGGGAAGTGATGCCGCTCGACGTGACGCCGCGCGCGCGTGGCTACCGCGGGCTGTGGAAGCGCGTGCCGATCGGTCCCTGCTCCTTCATCTCCCCGTTCAACTTCCCGCTGAATCTCGCGGCGCACAAGATCGCGCCGGCGCTCGCCGTCGGCTGTCCGTTCGTGCTGAAGCCGGCGAGCGCGACGCCGATCGGAGCGCTCCTCATCGGCGAGGTGCTCGCCGAAACGGACTTGCCGCCGGGGGCCTTCTCCATCCTGCCGGCGCGGCGCGACGGCGCGGATCTGTTCACGACGGACGAGCGCCTGAAGCTGCTCTCGTTCACCGGCTCTCCGCAAGTCGGATGGGAGCTCAAGCGCAAGGCCGGCAAGAAGAAGGTGGTGCTCGAACTCGGCGGCAATGCCGCCGTGATCGTCGAGCCGGACTGGGACCTCGACGACGCGATCGAGCGCATCGTCTTCGGCGCCTTCTACCAATCCGGCCAGAGCTGCATCAGCGTGCAGCGCATCCTCGTCGCGGACTCGATCTACGCTCGTTTCCGCGATGCGCTCGCGGAGGCGACGTCGAAGCTCGTGATGGGCAACCCGCTCGACGAAGCCACGTTCATCGGTCCGATGATTTCCGAGAAGGAGGCCGAGCGACTCGCAGGATGGATCGACGCCGCGGTCGCCCGGGGCGCCAAGCGCTTGTGCGGCGGGAAGCGGGACGGTGCGATGCTCGAAGCCACGCTGCTCGAGGACGTTCCCGCAGACACGGAGGTCTGCGCGCAGGAGGCCTTCGGCCCGGTGGCCGTGCTGTCGCGCTATCGCGACTTCGACGAAGCCCTGCGCCGCGTGAACGACAGCGTCTTCGGACTCCAGGCGGGGCTCTTCACGCGCGATTGGTGGAAGGTGCAGCAGGCCTTCGACGAGCTCGAAGTCGGCGGCGTCCTGGTCGGCGACTCGCCGTCCTGGCGCGTCGATCACATGCCCTACGGTGGCGTGAAGGAGAGCGGCCTCGGGCGCGAGGGCGTGCGCTTCGCCATGGAGGACATGACCGAGATCCGACTGCTCGCGCTGCGAACGCCGTAGCGGAGGCGCCGCGCTACGGACCAGCACCTCGCCGCATCCGTACAGCAGGAACCCGCCGGCCAGCACTTGTCCCCGCCCGATCCACGAAGTTTCCATGCGCTCATCTCCTCACGCGTCAACAAAGGGGCCGGGTTCGTTCGTCAACTTTTCCCATCCGGGAAAAGTTGACGAACGA
>CAYOHN010000196.1:0-6843 GCA_964403735.1 uncultured Spirochaetales bacterium
GCGTTGCCCTCGTTGGTCACGAGCACCAGCGACCCCGTCTCCGCAACCGCGAAGTTCGCACCGCTGATCCCCGCCTGCGCGGCCAGGAAGCGCGCCCGCAGATCCCGGCGCGCCGCCGCCATCAATCGCTCGGGATCCGACTCGCCGGCGGGCGTGCCCATCTCCCGGTGGAACAGCGCGCCGATCTCGCCGCGCGTCCGGTGGATCGCCGGAATGATCAGATGCGACGGCGGCTCGTGCGCGAGCTGCACGATGCGCTCGCCGAGGTCCGTATCCACGACCTCGAAGCCGCGCGCCTCGAGCCACGGATTGAGGCCGCACTCCTCCGTCAGCATCGACTTGCTCTTGACGACGCTCGTCGCGCCGCGGGCGCGCAGCAGCGCTTCGACGGTCTCGCACAGCGCCCGCGCATCCGGGGCCCAGTGCACCCGCGCTCCGGCGGCGACGGCGCGCTCCTCGAAGCGCTCGAGCAACACATCCAGGTGATCGAGTGCGTGGTCCTTGATCGCCGCCGCGCGCTCGCGCAGCGCTTCGAAGTCCGGGACCGCGCGGGCGGCGGCATCGCGCTTGGCGCGAAGCTGCCAGACGGCCGCGTCGTGGCGCCTCTGCGCCTCGGGATCCGGCAGAATCGTGCGTGCGCGCGCGTCGAGCGACAGCGTCATCGCGGATGCCGCGGCCGGGGCGCCGTCCGAATGCGCGCGCGACGGCGACGGCTCACCAGTCGATGCCCCGCTGGAGCAGCTCGCCGAGCTTCTCGCCGATCTCGCCGCCCTTCTCGCGCAGCGCGCGCTTCACCTCGGCACCCGCAACCGCCCGCGCGGTCCGGGCGATCAGCGCGTCGGCGACACGGCGACCGAGTTGCTCGGGCGTGACGCCGCGCGCGCCGCCGATGTCGCGCAGCGCGACGCTCCCGAGTTCGAGCTGTTCCGGATCGCGACCGAGCGCCGACGCATCGAGGCCAATCGCGCCGTCCGAGATCCGGAACTCGCCCACGCGCAGCCGGGTCTCGGGTGTCTCCGTCTCGACCGGCGGCGCGCCGGTGGGCCCCTCCTCGCGCGCCTGCGCCGCACGCTGCCGCGCCTCGTAGTGCTCGACGTTCCGGCGCAGCGCCTCGATGTTCATCCTGCCGTCCGCGAGCAGCACGACGTCGACGCGGGGTTCGCCGACGACGATCTCGTGGACGACGATCGGACTCTCCCGGAGCGAACCGATCTCCAGCGACAGCGAAATCTCGCGAAGCGAGATGGCCGTGCCGTCCGGGAACCCCTCCGGGTTGCCGACGGTGATGTCGCGAATCGTCCCGCGACCGCCGGTGAGATCGAGATCGACGCCGCCGACGTGCACCGGCGCCAGCGTCATCTCGCCGCCGATGCGTTCGAGCGCCGTCCGGACGCGGCCATCGATCGATCCGTACAGGACCCACAGCGCTGCCGCGGCAGCGACGAGCACGAGCAACACGGCGAGCGCGACGAATCGCTTCATCGAACCTCCGCAGTCGGACGCAGGCGATGCTTCAGAGTAGGCGAGGCGTCTGGACAAGCACACGGCGCCGGCTACCTCTCCGCGATGTCCGTCCCGCGTGTCGCTCTTGCCGTCGCGGTGGCCGTCGCGCTGCTCGCGTGTTCTGTCCGAACGCCGGCCCCTGCGCCGCCGGCGAGCGTCATCGCGTGGACGGCGCCCCACGGGCGCGACGACCCGCGCGCCGGGCGAATCCTCGACGTCGGCCGAGAGCGCTGGATCGACGAATCGACACTCTTGGACGCCCTCACGAGAGCGGACTTCGTGCTGCTCGGAGAGCGTCACGATCATCCCGATCACCACGAACTCCAGGCGCGCATCCTTCGCGCGTTGGTGGCGCGCGGACGCCGGCCGGCCGTCTCATTCGAGATGCTCGATGCGGACGATGCATCTGCCATCGAAGCGGTCGAGGCGATGGCCGATGGCGACACGGCCGCGCGTGCGGTCGCGCTGCGCCAGGCCGTCGAGTGGGACCAGAGCGGCTGGCCGGACTGGACGCTCTACGCGCCCGTCTTCGAAGCGGCACTCACGGCAGCACTGCCGATCGTGCCGGCGAACCTGGCGCGCGCGGAGCTGCAAGCGATCCGCCGGGGCGGCGCCGCCGGGCTCGCGCCGGAACGCCGCGCGGAACTGGGCCTCGACGAGCCGGCCGATCCCGACGAGTTCCGCGCGCTCGCCGAACAGATCCGCGAAGCGCACTGCGGACACGCGCCGGACGCCGCGCTCGAGCGCATGGTGGATGTGCAGCGCGCATGGAATGCGCAGCTCGCCGCGAGCCTCGCGGCGGCCGCAACCTCGGCCGGTGTCGGCCGGGGCGCCGTCCTGATCGCCGGCAGCGAGCACGTGCGGCTGGATCGCGGCGCGCCGCGACGCCTCGCCCAGCTCGCACCCGACGCGCGCATCGCGACGCTCGGCTTCGTCGAGATCGATCCGCGCGACCCAGACGCCGTACCGGACGCAGCGACCCCGTTCGACTACGTCTGGCTCACGCCGCGACTGGACCTCGAAGACCCGTGCGACAAGTACCGCGACGCGCTCGAGAAGCTCCGGTGACACCGAGCAGTCCTTTTCAAACCAGCGCGTAGCCGAACCGAATCGACTCCGCCGCGAGCGGCGCGGCGAGCGCCGGCGTCGCGAGCGGGAGGTCCAGCGCCGCGGCCGCCGGCAGCGCCTGCCGTGCCCGCTCGTACAATGCGAACGCCGGCTGATGCGCGTTCATCGACGACGCGTAGCGCAGGCCCTCGATGTGCGGGTATGCAGCGTAGATCGCGCGCGACCAGGCCTTCGCCATCGCGCGTGATCCCGAGTGGATCGCCATCGAAGCCCCCGCGCGCGTTGGCCACGCGCCTGTCAGGTCGAGAACCTGGAGATCCCTCGCCAGCGGGAATGCGGCGAGCGCGGGAGAGCCCGCGAATCGATCGATCACCCGGGTCTGCTGGAAGACCTCGGCAAGCGACGTCGGACCGGAGTCCGAGGCGTACAGGATCGCGCGCGTGCGGTGGCGCTTCGCCGGCGGCGGCTGATGATCGAAGCGCGCGCCCGTGGGTCCGAAGGAACGGAACCCGTTCCAGCGCGAGGGATGCGGGCCTGCACGGAAGTAGATGCGCCAAAGCTCGGCGCCTGCTGGCAGGACGTGAATCTCAGGCGCAATCTCGCGAAGCGCGGCGACCGAAGGCGGCGGCGTCAGCCGATCGGCCACGAGCGCAAGTGCCGTCGATCAGAGCCCCGCTGCCAGCTCGGCCACGACGTCGGGATCGTTCCCGGTCTGAAGCCACTGGAGCGGGGTCAACGCCGTTCCCTGGCCTTTCCTCTCTTCGAGGTCCGGGTTCGTCGTGTGGAACCAACGGTGGACCGCCACGGGGTTCAGGCCCTTCGGCAGCCGCGGCAAGACGCGATCGATCCCAGGCACGAGCCCCGCCCGCGCGAACTGAAACGCGGGCAGTCGCCACGCATCGCCGGCCTTGATTCCGTAGAGAGCGCGCTCCGCAAGGCGTTGACGCACACGGCTGTCGTTCACGCGCAGCCGCCTGGCGGCCTCGTGAGTCGTGAGGCCCGTCGCGCGCAGGACGGCGTACTCGAAGGCGCTCCGCGCAATCGGGTCCTCGAGGCCAAACTCGAGGCGGTCGAGCTCGAAGCCGCCTCGCTCGAGGAGCTCTACCTGCCCCCGCGCGAGCGCGCGGCGCGGCTCGGGATAGGGGCGCTGGAAGCCGCTCTCGACAAGCGCGATCTCCATCGCCCGCGCGATCTCCTCTTCGGAGGCGCGCACGCCATGGCTTTCGAGGACCTGAAGAACCGCTCCCACGTTCCTTACTGGCTCCTTCCTCGCTCCTTCGTCATTCGTTAGGACGCGTTAGAGCGTATCGGATCTCCGGACCCGAAGCGAGAGCCCCGATGGGGCCCGCAGGCCCGAGCTGCGGGACGTGCCCCCGCCGGTCGGCCCGCAACGCGCAGGCGTGGCCGCTCGAGTTTCTCGAGCGTGTGGCGAGCGCAGCGCTCCCATCGCGGCGAGCGGGCGGTCGAGAGCATCCACTCCGCGAAGTCTCTCTGTCTTCGACGCCGCGAACGGGTAGGATCGATGCGGCGCCGAACGGCGCACCGGAGCCCGGACCGTCGTCGGGTGGGTTCCGGCTCCATCGATGTCTGGGAGCGTCGATAGCGTCTTGACCACCATCTCCGTGCAACTGCGATCCGTTCGCCGGGAAGATCTCCCGGCGATCATCGAACTCTTCGCCCGCTCCGTCGAGACACTCGCCGTTCCTCACTACGACGCGGCGGCGCGGCGAGTCTGGGCGGCGGGCGCGCAGCAAGAGTCCTTCGCGCGCTCGGTACTCGCCGCCGAGACGTTAGTCGCTCACATCGACGGCGACATCGCCGGCTTCGCGGGGCTGCTCCCCGGTGACCACGTGGAGTGGTTGTACGTGGCGCCGGAGGCGTCCCGGCGTGGCGTCGCGCGCAGGCTCGTCCGTGCGCTGCTCGAGAGTGCGCGCCGCGCCGGCCACCGGCGCGTGACGACGGAGGCGAGCGCCATCGCGCAGCCGGTCTTCGAGCGGCTCGGGTTCCGCGTGCTCGGCGAGGAGCGCGTCGTGCGCGAGGGGACGGAGTTCCTCCGCTATCGGATGCAACGCGATCTCGATGCCGGGAGCGAGTGATGGCGCGGCCGCCGTTCCACCTGGCATTCCCCGTCGACGACCTCGCCGCCGCGCGCGCGTTCTACGGCGCGTTGCTGGGCTGCGCCGAGGGACGCAGCAGCGAGCAGTGGGTCGACTTCGACTTCTTCGGCCATCAGCTCGTCGCGCATCTGGCGCCGGGCGAGCCGCGCGATTCGGCGACGAATCCGGTCGACGGCGAGTCCGTCCCGGTCCGTCACTTCGGCGTCGTGCTCGACTGGGACGGCTGGCACGCGCTGGCGCAGCGGCTGCGCGTGGCCGGCGTCGCGTTCCTGATCGAGCCGGGCATTCGCTTCGCCGGACAGCCCGGCGAACAAGCGACGCTGTTCGTGCGCGATCCCGCCGGCAACGCACTCGAGTTCAAGGCGTTCCGGGACCCGTCACGGCTCTTCGCGCGCTGACAGGGTTGCCGGAAATCGCGAGTTCGACCGAAGGATCGAGGGCCTGGGCGGAGTCCAGGCGCGGGGCTTCTCGTCACTTGTTTCCGGAAACCCTGTGAGCCGTTCCCGCTACGAGGTGGGCTGGAACGCTTCGAAGCGTTCGACGGCGTCGAGGTACTCCTCGACCATTCCGACGATCACGTCCCGCGACGAACGGCGCTCGCGCATCAGGCCGACCACCTGGCCGACGGGATTGAATGCGACCGCCTGCGCCTTCGGCGAGTAGCGCGTGGTGCGCGACACGGCTTCCGCAGTCACCATGAACTGCAATGGCATGCCGAGCGGCTTCGGGGTGTCCGGCTGCTCCCAGGCCTCGGTCCATTCGTTGCGCAGCATCCGGCAGGGCTTGCCCGTCCAGGAGCGCGAGCGCACGGTGTCGTGGCTCGTCGCTTGCAGCAGCGAGTCCTGCTGCGCCGGCGGAATCTCCGCTTCCTCGACGGTGAGCCACAGCGAACCGGTCCAGACGCCCTCGGCGCCGAGCATCAGCGCCGCCGCCATCTGTCGGCCGTCGCCGATGCCGCCGGCCGCGAGCACCGGAATCGGCGCGGCGGCGTCGATCACCTGGGGCCACAGCACCAGGCTGCCGATCTCGCCGGTGTGGCCTCCCCCCTCGGTGCCCTGCGCGATGATGAAATCGACGCCGGCTTCCTTGTGCTGGCGCGCGTGCTTGACGCTGCCGCACAGCGCGCCGACGAGGCGACCGCTCGCCTGGATGTCCCGGATCACATCGACGGGCGGCGTGCCGAGCGCGTTGGCGACGAGCTTCACCTTCGGGTGTTTCAGGATCGCCTCGACCTGCGGACCCGCCGTCGTCGCCGTCCAGCCGAGCAGCTCGCGCGGCTTCTCGCCTTCGGGAAGCTCGGGCACGCCGTGATCGGCGAGCAGCCGCTTCGCAAACTCGCGATGCCCGGCCGGGATCAGATCGCGCAGCTTCTGCTCGAGCGCCGCCGCGTCGAGCTCCTCGCCCTGGCCGGCGTACTTCTGCGGGATCACGACGTCGACACCGTACGGCTTGTCGCCGATGTGGTCGTCGATCCATTTCATCTCGATCTCGAGCTGCTCGGCGCTGAAGCCCACGGCCCCGAGCACCCCGAGCCCCCCCGCCTTCGACACCGCCACCACCACGTCCCGGCAGTGCGTAAACGCAAAAATCGGAAACTCGATCCCCAGTCGCTCACAAATCGGAGTCCGCATCACCCCTCCCTCCCCCGCCGTCAACCTTGGGACCGTCAACCTTGGCACCGTCAACCAAGGGATCGTCAACCAAGGGGCCGGGTTCAAACGTCAACTTTTCGAAAATGAAACACGTTCTAGTCTCGTCCGCCACCCCCTCGGCCCTCCCGGATCCGCGGAAATCGAAATTCCTGCTCCAGATCGACTCGGATTCGTGGTGAAATGCGTGCCGCCCCCCGGTTCGCAACCACGAGGAGGACACCGGATGCGTCGATCGATCTTCGCCCCGTTCCTGCTGGCGCTCGCGCTGATGCTGCTCGCCGGCCCGGCCCGCGCCTTCTGCCTGTTCAACTGCAACGTCGCGAAGACCAAATACCCGATCGTGCTGGCCCACGGCCTGGCGGGCTTCGACCAGCTCTTCGGCGTGTTCGAGTACTTCTACGGAATCCCGAGCTCGCTGCGCAGCAAGGGCGCCACGGTCTACGTGACGCAGGTGAGCGCGCTCAACTCCACCGCCGCGCGCGGCGAGCAACTGATCGACCAGA
>CAYOHN010000197.1:0-6825 GCA_964403735.1 uncultured Spirochaetales bacterium
TCGGCGAGGAGTCGCTTCGGGTCCTGCGCGCGCAGCGTGTAGGTGCCGAACGCGCGCACGCGGATCGGGCCGAAGTCCGGATCGCGGATCAGCACCGGATTCGGCGTGCCCCACTTGCAGTCCGAGATCTGGCGCGTGCTGACGAAGTAGACTTCGGCCTTGAACGGAGAGTCGAAACCGTACGGCCAGCCGGCGAGCGTCGAGAGAATCGGCAGGTTCTTCGTCTCGAGCTGGTACTGCCCGGGGCCGAACACGTCGGCGATCTTGCCCTGGTGCACGAACACGGCGGACTGCCCCGGCCGCACGATCAGCTGGGAGCCCCATTTGATCTGGTTGTGGAAGCGCGGGAACCTCCACACGAGCGTGTGACGGCTGTCGTCCACCCACTCGACGATGTCGATCAGTTCGGCGCGGAGTTTCTCGAAGAGTCCCATGGCTCGTTTCCTTCCTGCGCGCGACGTACCGCGCGTTATCGCAACAACTTGCCGAGCAGGCCGAGGAAGCGATCCACCCCGGAACTCGGAACCGTTTGCCCCCAGAGGCCGCGGCGCTCCTGCTCGCTCCGCTCGCGTTCGAGCTCGTTCTCGACCGACACCAGCGCCTTGGCCTGCTGGTAGCTGAGCGTGCCCCCGTGGCTGAGGCCCGCCCCGGCGCCGGCTTCGCGCAGGCCCCCGCCGGCGATGAACGCGGCGATCTGCTCGAGTTCGTCCCGGTCGAGCCAGGTGCCGTGTGCGCCGCACCAGTCGACGATGACACCCGAACGCCTGCCGAAGTTCTTGCGCTGCATGTGATGACCGCAGATCGGGCAGCACCGATACGCGAATTGCACGGCGATCGAGCGCCGCCGGAGCTCCGGGCGCGAGAGGCCGCTGGCCGCGCGTTCCCGGGCGCCGTCGACGGCGCGCTGGATCAGCGCATCGAGTCGCTCGCCCGGCACCCACAGGCCGTTGCACTTCGCGCACTCGCGGACCCAGACGCCGCCGATCCCGCGCACCGTCATGGGCTCTGCGCCCTCGCAGGTGGGGCAGACGGGCGGTTCTTCGTGCTCGTCGGGGAGCGCCTCGGGAAGAAACGCGACGCCGCAGCCGGTGCAGAAGCTCGCTGCCTCGGCATTGCGGGCGAAGCATTCCGGGCAGATCAGCGAGAGTCGCCGCTCGTCGCGCTCGACGGCGGACTGACAGTACGCACAGCTCTCGGCGCCATCGGCGAGGATCGCGCCGCACGAGCCACAGCGCTGGATACGCGCGTCGACGCCCGCCAGCGTCTCGTTGCGCACCGCGTGTCCGCAGCGGCACTCGAAGACGGGCTCGTCGACGTGACTGACATCGAACTGCGTGTGGCATTCGCCACAAGCGACGAGGCGCACCGCTCCCTCCCGATCGATCCCGAGGACCCGTTCCCCGGACGAGATCGGCCGATCCGCCGCATCTCTTGATGGTCTCGAGCCCGGCCGGCGGGAGCGGCGCGGGGGCGGCAAATCCGCGGAACTCGGTGGCGGCGCCGCCCAGCGGGGCTGGCCTACTCGCGCGAGAGGTAGGTCGTCTCTTCCAGCGCCTGCTCGTAGCGCTTCAGCATCCGGCTGGCTTCTTCGAGCGGGATCTCGCCGCGCTCTGCCACGCGGTCGATCGTGGTCTTCACCAGCGCGACGAGGCCTTCGCGATCGTACTCGACGTATTCGAGCACCTCGCGGACGCGATCGCCGCCGACCACGTGCGCCACGTGGAGGCGCCCGTCCTGCTCGACCTTCACGTGCACCGCGTCGGTATCACCGAACAAGTTGTGCAGGTCGCCGAGGATCTCCTGGTAGGCCCCGACCAGGAACACGCCGATCCGATACGGATCGTCGGCGCGGAACGTGTGCAGCGGCAGTACGTCGCGCACGTCGTGCTGGTCGATGAATTGGCCGATCTTGCCGTCGCTGTCGCAGGTCAGATCCGCGAAGGTGCCGCGCCGGGTCGGCTCCTCGTTCAGGCGATGGATCGGCATCACCGGAAACAACTGCTTGAAGCCCCAGTGGTCCGGTAGCGACTGGAACACCGAGAAATTGCCGAAGTACGTGTCGGCCAGTGCCTTCTCGAGATCGTCCAGTTCTTCGGGCACCTGTATCATCTCGCGGACGACCCGCAGCAGCTTCTCGCAGTTCGCCTGGAACAGCTTCTCGACGCGTGCCCGCGCGCGCAGATCCAGGTAGCCGAGCGCGAATGCCGTGCCGGCTTCTTCTTTGGCGGCCAGCAGATCATGCCAGGATTCGAGCGCGTTCTTGCGGGTCATCTGTCCGTAGATCTCGTAGAGCGTCTGCAAGACCTTCGGCTCGTCGTCTCCGACGACCTCGGGCGCATCGGAATGACGCAGCTCGGAGACGCCCAGCACGTCGAAGATCAGCATCGAGTGATGCGCCGTCATCGCGCGGCCGGCCTCGGTGATGACGTCCGGGTGCGGGACGCCGGTCTCGTCGCAGGCTTCCTGGATCGAGGACACCACGTCGTTCGCGTACTCCTGCACGGAGTAGTTCATCGACGAGTGGAAGTTGGTCTGCGAGCCGTCGTAGTCGACGCCGAGGCCGCCGCCCACGTCGAACAACTGAACGGGCGCACCCATCTGATGAAGGCCCACGAAGATCCGGCAGGCCTCGCGCAGGGCTTCCTTGTGGGCGCGAATCGCGCTGATCTGCGAGCCGATATGGAAATGGAGCAGCTCGAGGCAATCGAGCATCTTCTCGCCGCGCAGCCAGTCGACCGCCTCGACGATCTCCGCCGCCGAGAGCCCGAACTTGGCGCGCTCACCGGTCGAGTCCGCCCACCTGCCAGTGCCTTTGGTGGTCAGCCGGGCGCGCACGCCGAGGTGCGGGCGCAGCCCCATCTCGCGCGCGCAGCGCACCGCCAGCTCCAGTTCCTGGAAGCGGTCGACGACCAGGATCGGCGTGCGGCCAAGCCTCTGAGCCAGCAACGCCAGTTCGATGTACGAGCGATCCTTGTACCCGTTGCAGATCAGCAGAGCGCCGGGGGTATCCAGCACCGCCATCCCGATCAGCAGCTCCGGCTTCGAGCCGCACTCGAGCCCCACGCGGTGCGGCGCGCCGAAACGCACGATCTCCTCCACCACATGGCGCTGCTGGTTGACTTTGATCGGGTAGACGCCGCGATAGCGTCCCTCGTAGCCGTATTCCTGCATCGCGCGCGAGAAGCAGCGCACGAGGCCCTTCACGCGCGTCGCGAGCATGTCCGAGAAGCGCAACAACATCGGGAGCTGGATGCCGCTGGCCCGCAGCTCCTCGACCAGCTCGTGCAGGTCCACGGCCGGGCCCCCGGGCCCGTGCGGCGTCACCTGCACGTGTCCCCGGTCGTTGATGCCGAAGAAGTCGGCGCCCCAACTGGCGACCTGATAGGTCTCGGCGCTGTCGCGAATCGTCCAGGTGCGCATCGCGGAGGACCTCCGGAGTGAGGCAGGCGGGCGGCGAGGAGGGAAGACGAGCGGGTTGCAGCGCGAGGAAAACCCGAACTCCCCACAACCCTGGATAGCGTTTTCGTGCGCGCGCGAAAGATCTCGGGCCGCGCACGAGCGAGATTTCGCGGCGCCTCGCCGCCGTCAACCGTCGAGCGGTTCCTCGCGCTCGCCGCCACCGCCGAGCTCGCGCACGCGCGCGACGCCGCGCGCGGCCTCGTCGGGGCCGATGAAGAGCGCGCGGCGCGCGCCGGCGCGGTCGGCGTCGTCGAGCGCGCGCTTGGGGCGGATGTCGCCGAGCACCAGCTCCACGGAGCGGCCGGCTTCGCGCAGGCGTGTCGCCAGCCGGATCGCCGCCGGGCGCTGGCTTTCGCCGAGTGCGCACACCAGATCGTCGACGCCGCGCGAGAGTGCCGGCGCCAGGCCGTGTTCGGCGAGCACTTCGCCGACCACGACGTCGCCGAAGCCGAAACCGACCGCCGGGATCGGCGGTCCGCCGAGCGTCTCGAGCAGCCGGTCGTAGCGGCCGCCGCCGCACACGGCGCGCAGCTTGCGTCCGGCGTCGAACGCCTCGAAGACGATGCCCGTGTAGTACGCGAGCCCGCGCACCACGGACGCGTCGAAGTCGACGCGATCTGCGACGCCGTACGCCGCCAGCAGCTCGAACAGGCGTCGAAGATCGGCGACCGCGCGAGAATCCGGGGGCGCGGCGGCGGCGGCATCGTCGAGACCGCGCAACCCGAGCAGCGCCACCACGTCGCGCGCGTCGGGCGCCGGCAGCCCGACCGGTCCGGCGGGATCGACGAGTTGATCGACGACGGCGTCGGCACCGATCTTGGAGAGCTTGTCGATCAGGACGCACAACGGCTCGAACGCGGCCGGGCGATCTCGCAGCACGCCTGCCCGCAGCGTCTCCTCGAGCAGCGCGCGGCTGTTCACCTGGACGCGCACCTGGCCGGCGCCGAGTCCGATGCGAGAGAGCAGCGCGAAGATCGCCGCCAGCAGCTCGGCCTCGGCGGCGACGCCCGACTCTCCCCACACGTCCATGTTCCATTGGAAGTGCTCGCGCTTGCGGCCGCGCGTCATGCGCTCGTAGCGCCAGTTCTGCGTCACCGTGAACCAGCGCAGCGGGAGCCGGAGCGCCCCGGCTCGCGCGAGCACCATGCGCGCGATCGACGGCGTCATCTCTGGTCGCAGCGCCAGCTTCCGGCCGTGCAGCTCGAAGTGGTAGAGCTGTTCGACGATCTCCTCGCCGGCCTTGCGCGTGAAGAGTTCCTCGTGCTCGACGACCGGCGCGTCGACCTCCTCGAAGCCGAAGCGGCGCGCGACTTCGCGGAAATGGTCGAACAGCCAGCTCCGCAAGCGCAGCTCGTCGGGATAGAAGTCGCGGGTGCCGCGGGGCGCCTGGAGCGTGGACTGGGCCATGGCGGGGACCGTTACCGCTCCGGCCCCGGGCACGCTACACAACCGGGCTCTTCCCCGGAGGTCTCGATGATTCGCCGTCTGCCGACCGCACCGTCCCTCGCACTCGCGCTGGCGCTCCCGATCGGGCTCGCGCTCGCATGCGGAGGCGAGCGAGAAGGGGCGCCCGCGCCGCCTTCCGCCGCTCCGGAAGCTCCGGCGGCCGCGGCTGCGCCCGAGACCCCTGCCGCGCCGCCCAGCAAGACGCCGGACGATCTGCCACAGGGGCTGATGCTCGCGCTCTCGCCGTTCGAAGTCTCGCCGGAGGGCAAGGTGCTGCCGAAGCCGCAGGCCGCGCGGCTCGAGATCCTGCTGCGCCGCGGCGGCGAATGGACCGTCACTGCGATCGACGATCCGGACAGCAACGTGTTCCACAAGGCGATGCCTTACCGGGATGGCATCCTCACGCTCGGCGGCAGCGCTGCGGCGCTGAATCTGTGGCGCAAGGGTCCCGACGGTTTCACCGCAGAGACGCTGTGGACGAAGGATTTCGGCGGCAAGTTCAGCCGCATGCGCGACGCCGAGATCGCCGACGTCGACGGCGACGGCGAGTCGGATCTCGTCGTTGCGACCCACGACCAGGGCGTCGTCGCGATCGTCTCGCCCCGCGAAGACGGCACTTGGGCCGTCACCGAGATCGACGCCGAGGCCGACACGTTCGTGCACGAGATCGAGGTCGGCGATCTCGACGGCGATGGCGTTCTCGAGGTCTACGCGACCCCGAGCGAGCCGAATCGGCTCGACGGCACGCCGCAACACGGCATGGTGACGCGCTACGTGCCGGCGAAGAACGAGGGCCGCTTCGAGGTCGCGGACCTCGGCGACCGCCATGCCAAGGAGATCCTCGTCGACGACGTCGACGGCGACGGCCGCGACGAGCTGTACGTCGCCGTCGAGGCCGTGTCCGGCGGGCAGGTCGAGATCCGCCGCTACGACGAGAACACGGATCCGAAAGCCGGCTCGCTGATCGCCACGCTCGACGACACGCAGGCCCGCTTCCTGACCGCCGGCGACATCGATGGCGACGGCCAGCGGGAAATGGTTGCGGCCGGCATGCGGAGCGGTCTGTGGCTGCTGCGGCCCGGATCGCCGCCCGCGACGATCCGCTGGAAGCAGAGCCTCATCGATGCCGAGTCCGGAGGGTTCGAGCATGCGTCGATCCTCGCGGATCTCGACGGCGATGGCCGCGACGAGCTGTACGTCGCCAGCGACAAGCAGGGCGAGGTGCGGCGCTATGTCTGGCACGACGGCCGGTGGGCGAAGGAGGTCATCCACGGCCGCGAGCCGGTCGGCTCCGCGTTCACGTGGAGCGTGACGCCGGTGCCGGCCGAACTCGTCGACTGAGGGAGAGGGAGAGCCGGCTCGAGGAGTGCGCAGCCGGTCCGTCGGTCCGCCAGGTCAGCCCGGCGGCCAGGCGAGAGCGCGGCCGCCGAGGACGTGCACGTGCAGGTGGAAGACGGTCTGGCCGGCCCCCGCGCCGTCGTTGACCACGAGCCGAAAGTCCGTCAGACCCGCGTCGCCGGCGACGCGCGCCGCGACGCGCAGCAGGTGTCCGAGCAGCGCCTCGTCGCCGTCGGCGGCGCGCGAGAGGCGCTCGATCGGCTGGCGCGGAATCACCAGCAGGTGCGTCGGCGCCCGCGGTGCGATGTCGCGAAACGCCAGGCAGCGATCGTCTTCGTAGACGATGTCCGCCGGGAGTTCGCCCCGGGAAATCTTGCCGAAGATCGAGTCTCCCATGCGTTCCCTCCTCCTGTCGAGCATGTCGCGATCGAGGTAGGGCAGTGGGCGGACCCGTGCAAACAGCCGAGGCCAGCGCGTCCGATTTCCCGAGGGGTAGGTCGTCCGCAGCGGCACGCCGTCAACAAAGGGGCCGGGTTCGTTCGTCAACCTTTTGGTTGACGAATGAACCCGGCCCCTTTGTTG
>CAYOHN010000198.1:0-6819 GCA_964403735.1 uncultured Spirochaetales bacterium
GGCGAGATGATCGAAACGGTGAGTTTCGAGAAGACCACGTACGCGAAGCTCCCGCACAAATTCGAAGCCGGCACGCCGCACATCGCCGGCGGCGCCGGACTCGCGGCGGCGATCGGCTACATCGAGGCCATCGGGGTGGATCGCATCGGCGCGCACGAGGACGCGCTGCTGGCGCACGCGACGGAGGCCGTGCGCGAGATTCCCGGACTGCGGGTGATCGGCACGGCGCCGCACAAGGCCGGCGTGTTGTCGTTCGTCATCGACGGCATCCACGCGCACGACGTCGGCACCATCCTGGACCGCGAGGGCATCGCGGTGCGCGCCGGGCACCACTGCGCGCAGCCGGTGATGAAACGATTCGGCGTGCCGGCGACGCTGCGCGCGTCGTTCGGACTCTACAACTCGCGCGACGACGTCGAAGCGCTGGCCCGCGGCCTGCGCACGGTCATCGAGGTATTCCAGTGAGCATGGATCCGGATCTGCGCGATCTCTACCAGACGATGATCCTCGATCACTACAAGAAGCCGAGGAACTACGGCCGTCCCGCCGGTGCGGATCGCGAGGCCGAGGGCGTGAATCCGCTGTGCGGCGACGAGATCCACGTCTACGCCCAGGTCGCCGAGGACCGGATCGAGGCCGCCGGCTTCGAAGGCTCCGGCTGCGCGATCTCGACGGCTTCCGCCTCGCTGATGACGGACGCCGTGAAGGGACTCGGTACCCAGGAAGTGGAGGCACTGATCGAGCGCTTCCACGATCTGGTGACGGGGCAGAGCGACGAGAGCGGCTCGGAGCTCGGCAAGCTGGCCGTCCTGGCGGGCGTCCGCGAGTTCCCGGCGCGCGTGAAGTGCGCAACGCTCGCGTGGCATGCGCTGCGCGCGGCCCTCGAAGGCACCGGCGAACCGGTGAGTACGGAGTGACCATGAGCGACTCTCCCGTGCAGACGACATCCGATGAAACGACTCCCGCGAGCGCGCTCGAGAGTGACGTCATTGCGACGCTGAAGACCATCTACGATCCCGAGATCCCCGTGGACATCTACGAGCTCGGCCTCGTCTACGGCATCGACGTCGCCGAAGATCTCAGCGTCGCGATCCGGATGACACTGACGTCGCCGATGTGTCCGGTGGCCGGCTCGCTGCCGCCGGAAGTGGAGGCGAAGGTCGCCGGCGTACCGGGCGTCTCGGCAGCGTCAGTCGAAGTGATCTGGGAGCCGCCGTGGCACCCGGGCATGATGTCCGAAGGCGCGCGGCTCGAACTCGGCTTCGACTGAGAGGATTGCCGGAAATCGCCAGCTCGACCGAGGGATCGAGGGCCTGGGCGGAGTCGACACCCTCCGGCCAAGGTCCTCGCCGGCGCGATGTCGCGCCCTGCGCGGAGCGGGCAGGCGGCTGCGGAGTTTGGCCTCCGGGTGTCGACTCCGCCCAGGCGCGGGGCTTCTCGTCACTTGTTTTCGGCAATCCCGTGAGGCAGACCCCGCGCTGGCGTCCGACGTTCTGAATCGCCAGCCTCTGGATCGAATCAGTCGATCGGCTCGGATGAACATCGATTCGCACGATGTCGAGCCGACGCTCGACGACCCGTCCGGATTCGGTGTCGCACACCAGGCCGGGCGAATGAATGCGGCGGCGGAAGGAACCCATGAACCGAAGCCGTCTCGCGCAACCGCAGATGAGCGAGCTCGCGCCGCGCCCCGCGTAGGTTGAAACCGCCGCGCGATCGTGCCCCTCCTCGGGACTTTCCATGACCTCCCGACCCGGACCTCGAAACAGAACGCAGCGTGTATCTCGTAACCCCAGGGGGATACGAGTCCGCTCGAAGCCAACATGCCGCTACGTGCTACACTGATCCTGTGTTGAATCATCCCGGGGGTGTCCGAGATGGCGAATCTCACCTTGAGTCTCGACGATGAACTGCTGCAGAAAGCGCGCGAAGCGGCGCTACGCGAGCACACCTCGGTCAACGCGCTGGTGCGTGAGTACCTGAAGCACTATGTCGACGCTCGCGATCGCCGATCGAGAGCGCTGGATGCGCTGGATGAGGTCGCCGATCGCACCGACTCATCCAGTACCGGGCGCTGGTCGCGCGAATCGCTGCACGATCGCAAAGTCGGCTGATCGGTGCGGGTGTTCATCGACACCAACCTCTGGGTCTACCGACTCGACCGCCGAAAGCCGGAAAAATCCGCTTTCATTCGCAAGTGGCTGCGAGCACTGGCGCGGGAGGACGACATCGTCATCAGCACCCAGGTGCTGATCGAGCTGCGCTCGGTGATCACTCGCAAGCTCGAGCCGGCGCTTTCGTGGCAAGACACCCGAGCGGCGCTTCTGGCACTCTCCGAATTCGAAGTCGTGCCCACCAATGCGAACCTGGTCCTCGATGCACATGAATTGGCGCGAGCCGAAGGACTTTCTTGGTTCGACGCGCTGATCGTCGAGGCGGCGATCCGAGTCGGTTGTGAAGTACTCTACAGCGAAGATTTCGATCACGGCAGGCGGTACGGCGAAATGATGGTGTGCAATCCGTTCCCCACCTCGGAGAATTCCTCCTGAACCAGTTCGTAGTCGAGCGCCACGACGTCTTCCAGGTCGCGCTGTTCTACCCGCAGGGCATCACTGCGCACAGCCGATGATGCAACGCTTGGGTGTGCCGGCAACGGTGCGCGCGTCGTGCGGACTCTACGAGTCGCGCGAGATTCGCACTCGTCGGGGAATGTGGGCGAATCGGGTTGCAGAAAGGCAATCGGCTCCGCTCAGCGGGGGATGAGCGTGAGCATGGCCGCTTCCGCGCGCTCGCCCGGAACCTCCACCGGCAAGAGTTCGCCGGCGAGCCAGTGCGGGAACTGGTCGAGGTAGTGCGGGCTCGACGGGTGGCCCGATTGTCCACCCGGGATCACCGCCGCGACACGCGGACCGTCGGGATGCATCTCCGCGACGAAACGCACCGTCGCGCCGCCGCGGACATCATACGCCTGGTCGTAGCGGTAGCGCGCGCGACCCACCGTCGAGACGCTCCCGCCCCACGGCGCCGGGCGGGCGTGGAACAGCCAGCCGAGCGCAGGAACGGCGCGACCGAACTCGTGCTCGAGCCGCACCGCGTGCATCCGGTCGAGACGCCACCGCGAGACGTCCTGGCCCTGCACCGCGGCGATCTCGGAGACCGCGCGGGAGAACGCAGCACGCAGCAGACCCGGACGATCGCCGCGCCACCAGACATGATCTGGCTCGCGCAGCAGCAGCCGGTCGAGTGCATGGTTGAGCGGGTAGTTGTGCTGGAGCAGCTCCCCGAAAGCGACGTCGCCGAGACCCGGTTCGAAGACCTCCTTCGCGAGCGCGAGGTAGAACGCCTGGAAGAGGATCGGCGCCGCCCGCTCGGGCGCAGCGACCGGATCGGGCCG
Source organism: uncultured Spirochaetales bacterium (assembly GCA_964403735.1). Taxonomy (GTDB): domain Bacteria; phylum Myxococcota_A; class UBA9160; order UBA9160; family PR03; genus CAADGG01. The sequence continues at coordinate 3,395 of CAYOHN010000198.1, forward strand.
CCAGGCGCGGAGCGCGGCGAGAGCGGCGCGCGCAGTCGCGTCGAAATCCTCGGAGCGCAACGGCGCGAGCATCGCATCGAGCAGCAGCTCGGCCTGTCCGTCGGTCCAGTCCAACTGGAGGCGGCGGAAATCCTCGACCGTGAAGCGCGCGTCGCTCCCCAGAACGGACTGGAGACGCCGGATCCGGTAGCCCGGAGCGTTGTCGGCCGAGATCAACGGCCCTTCGCCGAGCCGCTGGACGCGGGCATTGGCCGTGGCGACGAAGCCCTCGGGCGGATCCCGTCGCTGGGGGAGCTGATCGTGCGGGAGGAAACCGCGCCAGCCGGCCTCCGGATCGGATCCATCCTGTGGCACGAGCCCGACACCGCGCCCGCGCAGTGGGAACAGGCCGGCCGTTTGGAACCCGATGTGGCCGTCGACGTCGGCGAAGGTGGCAGCCAGTGCTGGTGCCGGGAGAGAGGTCAGCGCGTCCGCGAACTCGTCCGCGCTGCGCGCGAGGTTGAACGAGAACAACGCATCGATGCCGAGGCCCAGCTGCCCGATTGCGTGACCGCTCCAGCGCAGACTGATCGGCGGATCGTCGGAGAGCAGAACTCCGTTGTGCGTGCGGACGAGCGCGAGCCGCTCGGACTCCGCGCGGCCCGCCACCGGGATCTCGACGCTCTCGATCTCGGCCGAACGCCAGGCGTCTCCGCTGCGGAATCGCGGAGAACCGTCCGGCGCGCGCGTCTCGACGAACAGGTCCTGGGTGTCGCCGATGTTCGTGAACCCCCAGGCGACGCGATCGTTGCTGCCGGTGATCACGCCCGGAAGACCCGGAGCCGACCAGCCGTGCAGCGTGCGGCCGGCGAAGGAGAGATGCACCTCGTACGTGAGGTTTGGCAGCCCGAGCGCATCGTGCGAATCGAATGCGACGAGGGCGTGACCGCTCTGCGAGCGCCGCGGCGCGACGGCCCAGCCGTTGCTTCCGAGGGCGAGATTCGCGAGGAGCGGCTGGGCGGTCGGATCGATCCGCTCGAGGCGCCGGAACAGCGGCGCGAGGGCCGATGTGCCGACCTTCTCGCGCGGTGGAATCACGTAGGGGAAGTCCGGCTGCGCGGCGTCGTCGGGCAGGAACACCGCGAAGCGATCGGGATCGAGCTCGCTCTGCAGCGCGAAACGGAGCAGTTCCTGGCTCGCGTTGTTCGCACTCTGGAACGCCATCAGTGCGCCGAGTGCAAACACGTCCTCGCGCACCCAGCGGCGTGGTGTCTGGCGCAGCAGCAGATACTCGGGGGCGCGCGCGACGCCCGCGTCGAGAGCGGCGTTGACGCCAGCGACATAGGCATCGATGCGCTCGCGCGTCGGTGTCGAAGCGTTGGCGGCTAGACTCGCGGCGAGTTGTGGAACTCCGGAGCGCCACAGCTCTTCGTCGGTTGCGAGCATGCTGGCGCCGAAGAGCTCGGAGAGCCGCCCGAGGCCGGCGCGCCGGAACAGGTCCATCTGGAGCAATCGATGACTCGCGTGCAACCAGCCCTCGGCGAACAGCGCATCCTCGAAGCTCGCCGCCTCGACGAAAGGCCGTGCGTAGCCATCGAACCGAACCGTGACTGGCTGCGCGAGACCCGCCACCGGATAGCTCCCGCCGAGCGCCGGCACCGTACCGCGCACCCAGAGCGCTGCACCGGCAAGGAGCCCCGCGACCCCCAGCGCGACGAGCGCCACCACCCGCCACCCCTTCGATCGCATCCACCCACCTCCTCTTGGGGACGTTCCTTCCGATGTTTCCGTCGGCCCGTCGTCGAGGGGCATCCGCTGTCTCAGGAACCGTCCGAAGGCAGGCTCACCTGGATCCCGCCCAGCGGCTCGAGAAGCTGCAGCGTTCCGGGCAGCAGCCAACGGGCCAGCGGTGCCAGCGGGCTGACGCTCGAGCTGAGCATCGTGCCGAGGCTCGAGATCAGCGTGCCGTCGGGCAGCGCCACCGTGACGCCCGTCGAGTCGTCGCGCAGGGAGACCACGTCGCGGACGCCTTCGCCCGTGCGGGGATCGATCGCGACGAGACTGGAGTGGACGGGCCAGGGGATCCGCCGTCCGATCCGGGTCTCGTAGCCGTAGACGATTGGGACGAGCACGTGCTCCTGGAGCACGGTCGGGTTGCCGTTGCCCAGCGCAACCGGGTCCCCGAGCAGCCAGGATGAAGGCAGACGCGCCGCGCTGAGCCGCGATAGATCGCTCTGCCAGAGGATCCGCCCCTCCGGCGAAATCGCGACGAGCGCCGGTCCGTTCGCCTGCAAGGAGTAGATGATCCCGTCCTCGCCGACCGCGGCCGCGGCGGCCGTCGACTGCGTCGCGACGCGCCAGAGGATTTCCCCGTTCCGGGCATCGATGGCGTAGAACAGCCCCTCCTCGTCGCTCACGTAGACGCGTTCCCGGTCGGGCGAGAGCGCTGGGCTCGAGCCGCTTCCTAGCCCCATGTCGGTCGCCCAGGCCAGTCGGATCTCGAGCTGCTGCTCTCCGCTCGCCGCTTCGATCGTCACGAGATCGAGGGCATGCAGGGCGCCGAGACCCTCCCGGGTCGAGGTCGCGGCCACGAAGAGACGATTGCGCTCGAGGTCGATCGCCGGGGTGTTCGCCGAGCGCATGCGGCCGCCGGAGAGAAGCTGCCATGCCCACTCCCGGATCGTCGGATCGACGAGACCGTCGCCGAAGGCGCTCCAAGTCATCGGGAACGTCGAGGCCGGCGGCAGTCGACCCGGTAACCGGTAGGGCGCCGCCACGGCGCGGCCGGTCTCGCGATCCACGACGACGAGGTCACCGAAGTTCGTGACGCCGGCGACATGGCCCTCGCGGCTGAAGACCGCCGTCGTGAGGGCGTTGATCGGGAGCTCCTCGGAAGGCTGCCAATCCCCCGGCTGGGGATCCGGCAGCGGGACGATCCACTTCTCGCTCCCGTCGGCGTGGAAAGCGAAGAGCTGGTTGCAGTCGCCGATGTAGAGATCGCCCCCCCGATCGACGATCGGGCTCGAGAGAATCGCGCAGGGATCGACGCCGTCGCGCGCGTCTCGCCAGGCGGGCGCCGACCACAGGGCCCGGCCGGCTCCCGACGCAGGATCGGTGTCGCCATCGCTGTCGCCGTCGACCGCGAAGGCGTGGAGGTTCGCGTGGCCCTCGCTGCGGCCGGTGGAGACGTAGAGCGTCCTGCCGTCCGGGGCGAGGGTGGGCGCCGTCAGCACCGCGGCGCCCGCGAGCGCGTGCCAGGTGCGGTAGCTCTCGGCGATCGGCACGGCGCCGGCGAATCGGCGATTGTCGGGGCTGCGGTGGAGGGTCGCCCAGCCGCCCGGGGAGTAGGGGCTCTCGGCGTGAGCCGGCACGTTCGCGACGGGGAGCGCGACGGGGAGCATGAGAAGTACCAGGAGGCCGAGGTCTAGCAGGCGTCTCCGACGCGA
>CAYOHN010000199.1:0-6776 GCA_964403735.1 uncultured Spirochaetales bacterium
GATGGGCGGACAGCTCGGTGTCGAGAGCCAGCCCGGTGAGGGGAGCCGGTTCTGGGTCGAGCTGCCGCGGCCGGAGGGCCCGCTCGGCCGCTGAGCCGCGGCCGACGCGTGCGCGGTAGGCGTCCGCCGAGCTCGATCGCGTCGGAGTTCACGATTTCGTCACGCTCGCTTCACGATTCCGTCGTGCCCGGCCCCGCGCCGGGACGTAGCTTGTTCGGGCTCATCAAAAGCGAGACGCGCCGGCGCGGCGTGAATGGGCTGGCGGCGTCGCCATTGGCGATGTCACCAGGCTGGGGGGAGGCATACGGATGTCGATCGATCATTTTCCGCTTCGGAGCTTCCGCCTCCGAGCGTTCGCTCGCGGGACGGCGCTCGCCGGGGCGGCGGCCGGTCTGCTCGCGCTCGGCGGCGCCCCGGCACGGGCGGCCGAAATCATCGCGATCGATGGCTCGAGCACGGTGTTCCCCGTGATGGAAGCGGTGGCCGAGGATTTCCAGGCGAAGGAACGCGGCCAGGTCCGCGTCACCGTCGGGATCTCCGGCACCGGCGGCGGCTTCAAGAAGTTCTGCCGCGGCGAGACGGATCTGTCCGACGCATCGCGGCCGATCCTCGACCAGGAGATGGCGGCGTGCAAGGAGGCGGGCATCCAGTACTTCGAGCTGCCGATCGCCTTCGATGCGCTCACCGTGGCGGTCAGCCCGAAGAACGACTGGGTCGACGAGATCACTGTCGACGAGCTGCGGCAGATCTGGGAGCCGGCGGCGCAGGGCAAGATCCTGCGCTGGAACCAGATCCGTCCGGAGTGGCCCGACGAGCCGATGATGCTGTTCGGCGCCGGCTCGGATTCGGGTACCTTCGATTACTTCACCGAAGCCGTCGTCGGCAAAGCGAAGTCGAGCCGCGGCGACTACACGGGCAGCGAGGACGACAACGTCCTCGTGCAGGGCATCGAGAACAACAAGTACGCGCTGGGCTACCTCCCGTACGCGTACTATTCGCCGCACGCCGACCGCATGAAGGCGCTGGCGATCGTCGCGAAGCCGGGGGCGAAGGGGGTGCTTCCGAGCATGGAAACCGCGAAGGACGGCACGTATCAGCCCCTCGCTCGCCCGCTGTTCCTCTACGTGAGCGCGAAGTCCGCGCAGCGGCCGGCCGTGAAGAAACTCGTCGAGTTCATCATGACCGAGGGGCCGGCGCTGATCGAGGAGGTGAAGTACCTGCCGCTGCCGGAAGCCGCCTATCCGGCCGCGCTCGCGCGATTCCGGAACGGGACCACCGGCACCGTCTTCGGCGGCAAGCCGGAGGTGGGCGTCTCGCTGGAAGATCTGCTCGTCCGCGAGACGGTCCACTAGGCTCCCGGAGTGGTCGCCGCAGCTCCTCCCGTCACGCGCGGATCTCCTTCCGGCGGCGGGCCCTCGCGCCGAGGCATGGCCCGGCCGGGCGCCCGCCTGCGTTGGTGGAGCGAGCGGGTCATCGAGGCCGGCCTGCTGCTGGCTGCGCTGTCTTCGATCGCGATCACCATGGCGATCCTGTACGTGCTGGTCTCCGAGTCCGTGGCGTTCTTCCGCGTCGTGTCGATCGTGGATTTCCTCACCGACACGATGTGGACGCCGCTGTTCGACGACGCCCGCTTCGGGATTCTCCCGCTGCTGGCCGGGACATTGCTGTCGTCCGGTGTCGGCCTCGCGGTGGCGGTCCCGATCGGCCTCACGAGCGCGCTGTACCTCAGCGAGTTCGCGGCGCCGCGCACGCGCGAGATCATCAAGCCGTTCCTCGAGATGCTCGCCGGCGTCCCGACCGTCGTGTACGGCTACTTCGCGCTGCTCTTCGTCACGCCGTTGCTCCAGCGCTGGCTCTTCCCGGACCTCCCGGGCTTCAACATCCTCTCGCCGGGGCTCGTCATCGGCATCATGATCATCCCGTACGTGAGTTCCGTCTCCGAGGACGCGATGCGGGCCGTCCCGATGGAGCTCCGCGAGGCCGCCTTCGCGATGGGAGCGACGCGGGTCGAAGTCGCGGTTCGCGTCGTGCTGCCGGCGGCGCTCAGCGGCGTAGCGGCGGCGTTCGCGCTCGGGATGTCGCGGGCCGTCGGGGAGACGATGGTCGTCGCGATCGCCGCCGGCCAGCAGCCGAACCTGACCCTCGACCCCCTCGAGCCGGCGGCAACGATCACTGCATACATCGTGCAGGTGGCGCTCGGCGACCTGCCGCACGGCAGCATCGGCTACCTCAGCATCTTCGCCGCGGGACTCATGCTGATGCTCATGACGTTGGTCTTCAACGTCGCCGCCTGGCTGCTGCGGCGCCGCTTCCGAGAGGCGTACTGAAATGAGCCAGACCGCTCCCACACCGGAACTCGCCGCTCTGCGCCGCGGCATCCGGCGTCGCGTGCTCTTCGACAAGCTGTTCTCGGTATTCGGCTGGCTGTGTCTCGCAATCGGGCTGATCACGCTGGCAGCGCTGCTGGTCGACCTCGCGATCGACGGACTGCCGCATCTGCGCTGGGATTTCTTTACCTCGTTCCCGTCGCGCAAGGCGGAACGGGCCGGAATCCTTTCGGCGTGGGTGGGCACCTTCGCGGTGATGATCGTTACCGGGCTGGCGGCGATCCCGCTCGGCGTCGCCGCGGCCGTCTATCTCGAGGAGTACGGATCCCGCAACTGGCTCACCGACATCATCGAGATCAGCGTGACCAATCTGGCCGGCGTCCCGTCGATCGTGTTCGGTCTGCTGGCGCTCGGCTTCTTCATCTACGCGATGGATTTCGGGCGCAGCGTGCTGACCGGCGGGCTCACGCTGGCGATCCTGGTGCTGCCGATCGTCATCGTCGCGACGCGCGAGGCCCTGCGTTCGGTGCCGTTCGGCGTTCGCGAAGCGGCCTTTGCGCTCGGCGCGACCAAGTGGCAAACGGTGTGGCACCACGTCCTACCATACTCGCTCGGCGGCATCTCGACCGGCGTCATCATCGCGCTGGCGCGCGCGATCGGCGAGACGGCGCCGCTGATCACGATCGGTGCGCTGACCTACATCGCGTTCCTGCCGGCCTCGCCGATCCAGGGCGAGTTCCCGTTCATGTCGTTCCAGTGGGCCGAAGATCCGTTCACGGTGCTGCCGATCCAGATGTTCAACTGGATCTCCCGGCCCGGCAACGACTTCCAGGGCAATGCGGCAGCCGCGGGCCTCGTGCTGCTGGTCATGACGCTGGTGATGAACGGCGGTGCGATCTGGCTGCGCTATCGGCTCCGCAAGCGGATTCGCTGGTAGAGAGACGCTCGTCGGGAAGGATCGCCGAAGGGCGAGCGAGAAGGCTGGAAAGGCCGGGAAGGGTGGAGAGGACGGACGGGATGGGCGATCTCAAGGCCGAGGCGATCGGGCTGGACTTCCACTACGGGGACTTTCAGGCACTGTACGGCATCCAGTTGCCGATTCACGAGAACGCCGTGACCGCACTGATCGGTCCGTCCGGCTGTGGCAAGTCCACTTTTTTGCGCTGCTGCAACCGGATGCACGACCTCTACGACGGATCCCGCTACGGGGGCGAGATCAAGCTCTACCCCGACGGCGTGAACATCGTCGACGGCGGCGTCGATCCCATCGAGATGCGCATGCGCATCGGGATGGTGTTCCAGAAGCCGAACCCGTTCCCGAAGTCGATCTACGACAACGTGGCCTTCGGCCTGCGCACGCGCGGCGGCATGAACCGCAGCGAGATCGCCGACGCTGTGGAAGCCGCGCTCAAATCCGCGGCGCTGTGGGACGAGGTGAAAGATCGCCTCCAGGACAGCGCTTGGCAGCTCTCGGGCGGCCAGCAGCAGCGGCTGTGCATCGCGCGCGCGCTCGCCACGGGACCCGAGTTGCTGCTGCTGGACGAGCCGACCTCGGCGCTCGATCCGATCGCGACGGCCGGGATCGAAGAGCTGATCCTCACGCTGCGCAAGCGCATCACGATCGTGATCGTCACGCACAACATGCAGCAAGCCGCGCGGATCTCCGACTGGACCGCGTTCTTCTACCTGGGAAAACTCATCGAGTTCGGTGCGACGAAGCAGCTCTTCGTGAAACCCGAGAAGGCCGAGACCGAGGCATATCTGACCGGCCGCTTCGGCTGACCGGACGGCGCCCGGCTCTCATCCGAAGCGACCGGTGAGGTAATCCTGCGTCTGCTGCTCGCGCGGCTTCACGAACAGCTTGGCCGTCTCGTCGAATTCCACCAGATGCCCCAGGTACAGGAAGGCCGTGTAGTCCGAAACGCGGGCGGCCTGTTGCATGTTGTGGGTCACGATCACCAGCGTGTAGTCGCGGCGCAGCTGCTGAAGCAGCTCCTCGATCTTCGCGGTGGCGATCGGGTCGAGCGCCGAGCACGGCTCGTCGAGCAGGATCACCTCGGGCTCGATGGCGAGCGCGCGCGCGATGCACAGTCGCTGTTGCTGGCCCCCCGAGAGCTGGAGAGCGCCGTCGCGCAGGCGGTCCTTTACCTCGTCCCACAGCGCCGCGGCGCGCAAGCTCCGCTCGACGACCGCATCGAGCGCCTTCCTGCGCCGCACGCCCTGGATGCGCGGCCCGTAGGCGATGTTGTCGTAGATCGACTTCGGGAACGGGTTCGGCTTCTGGAACACCATTCCGATGCGTTTGCGCAGCTCGTGGACGTCGTCCTCGGGCTCGTAGATGCTGCGCCCGTCGAACAGCACCTCGCCTTCCCGGCGCGCACCGTCGACGAGGTCGTTCATTCGGTTGAGGCAACGCAGCAGCGTCGACTTGCCGCAGCCGGACGGTCCGATGAACGCGGTGATCTTGTGCGCGGCCAGGTCGAGGCTGACGTCGTGCAGCGCCTGGGTGGCTTGATACCAGAACGACAGCCGGGAGATCCGAACGGCCGGCTGCTCGATCACCAGGCCGCCAGCCGGATCGGAGGGGGCGCGCCAGCCGGGCGGGGCGTCCGCGGTCGACGACATCGGTTCTCCTGCAAGCAGCCTTCGAGAGTACGGCCGAAAAGCAGTCTAGGGGCGTTCGCCGCGCGTGGCGATCGCATGTTCTCGAAGGATCGGTGACGATGGTGCGCAGTTCCATCCGGATCGAGCGACGAGGAGGCTTCTGGAGCGCTTTTGGGCCGGAACCCGCGCGCGACGGAACCCGCCGATTCACCAGAAAGTCACGCGCTCGCCCGGTTTGCGGGTTACTCTGCCACGCGATCGGGGGACGCCCTTCGTGGGATCTTACCCTCCGTGGGGTGCCCTCTCCCTGTGGTTCTCGTCGCACCGGCCCCGTCCCGTCCGGTCGCAAGCGGAGGTCTACCGAGCTGATGACCCGGACCCTCGAGCCGTTCATCGGCGAGGTGAACGACCTGATCCTCCGCATGGGCGGCTGTTGTGAGGCGATCCTCGAAAAGTCACTCCAGGCGCTGTTTCAGCGCGATGCGCGGCTCGCGGCCGAGGTGCAGGACGACGATCTCGAGATCGATCGCCTCGACATCGCCGTCGACGAAGCCGTGCTGCGCAGCATCGCCCTGCAGGCACCGGTAGCCGACGACCTGCGACGGCTGCTGGCCGCGTATGACATGGGGACGGATCTCGAGCGCGTCGGGGATCTCTCGCGCAACATCGCGAAGAGTGCGGCGCGGATGGCCGAGCGGCCGCCGATCCCAATGCCGACTTCGCTGGAGACGCTCGCGAGTCAGTGCCAGGCGATGCTGCGCGATGCCCTCGATGCGTTCGTGCAGCGCGACGCCCAGCAGGCCCGGCATCTGCTCGAACGCGACCAGCAGGTGGACGAGGGGCAGGATCGCGTGGTCCTCGAAGCGCTCGGCGAGATCGACAGCCGCCCGGATATTTCGGCCCAGGAGATCGATTTGATCCTGATCGCCAAGAACCTCGAGCGCGTTGCGGATCACGCCACGAACATCGCCGAGTCGGTGATCCTGGTGGTCGAGGGCCGCAACGTGAAGCACGCGGAGAAGCTGGCGCGCGGAAACGCGTGACGACATCGAGCCCCGGCGCTTGCCGTCGCGCAAAGACCATGGCGCGGTCACCGCGCCGCCACCATCGCCGCCGATCCTCCCGCTCGTCATCCCCGAGGAGGCCTGCGTGGATCCCGAACCCGATCGCAACGTGTGGATCATCCGGCGCGGCCGCGGCTTCGTCGCGGAGGGTCCCGGATTCTACGTGTGGGAGGAGGACGCCGCGGAGCTGATCGGGGTCGCCGGCGCGCTGGCGCTCGCCGTTCGCGGTCCGGTCGTTCCGCCGCCGGATGTGCACCCGCTGCTGCGGAACCGGCGCGCGCCCCGCCGTTAGCGGTTCGTCAGCGGTTCGGCTCCCGGCGTGCCGCTTCGGCCTCGTGTCGCAGCGCCTCGATCGCGGCGCGGTAATCCGGCGCTCCGTACACCGACGACCCGGCGACGAACGCGTCGGCGCCGGCGCGGGCGGCGGGACCGATCGTGCCGGGCGCCACGCCGCCATCGACTTCGAGGACGACGTCGAGGCCGCGTTCGTCGATCCACTGTCGGATCTGCTGGAGTTTCGGCAAGACCGACGGGATGAACTTCTGCCCGCCGAAGCCCGGGTTCACCGACATCACGAGGATCTGATCGACGTCGCCGAGCACGGGCTCGACGGCGATGGCCGGCGTGCCCGGATTCAGCACCGCGCACGCCGCGAGGCCCGCTTCCCGGATCTGGTGCAGCGTGCGGTGCAGGTGCCGGCACGCCTCCACCTGTACGCCCAGCCGCGCGGCGCCCGCCGCGGCGAAGTCGTCGATGTAGCGCTCCGGCTCGACGATCATCA
>CAYOHN010000200.1:0-6759 GCA_964403735.1 uncultured Spirochaetales bacterium
GGCCGAGGCTGGCTCCGGGAAGTCGCGCCTGTGCTTCGAGTTCCTGGAATCGTGCCGCGCGCGCAGCATCACCGTGCGCTCTGCCACCGGCGTAGCGCATGGCCGTGCCGTACCGCTCCAGCCGATCCTGGAGTTCTATCGCGAGATCTTCGGGATGACGTCCGACGACAGCGAGGTGCAGGCGCGCCAGAAGATCGCCGGCACCATCGCGCAGGCGGCGCCCGACGAGCTGTCGATGCTCCCGCTGCTCTTCGACTTCATGCGCGTGCCCGATCCCGCGCGGCCCGCGCCAGACCTATCGCCCGACGAGCGCATGCGCACGCTGATCGCGCTGCTGCGCCGCATCACGGCGGCGCGCAGCCAGCGCGAGCCGGCGGTGCTGGTCTTCGAGGATCTGCACTGGATCGACCCCGACACCGAGACGATCATCGAGGGCATCGTCGATGCCGCGGCCGGCACGCGCACGCTCGTGCTGCTCAACTTCCGGCCCGAGTACCGCGCGCCCTGGATCGGACGCACGCACTACCAGCAGATCGCCCTGCGACCACTCGATGCAGCCGCTGCCGCACTCCTGCTCGGCGACTGGCTCGGATCGGATCCGTCGGTCGCGCGCTTCGTCGAGCTCGTGTGCGCGAGCACCGGCGGCAATCCCTTCTTCATGGAAGAAGTCGTGCAGGCGCAGATCGAGTCGGGCGCGCTCGTCGGCGCGCGCGGGCGCTTCGTCCTCGCCACGCCGATCGAGAGCATCAGCGTGCCGGCCAGCGTGCAGAGCCTGCTCGCCGCGCGCATCGACCGCCTCGACGACGCGACCAAGCGCCTGCTCCAGACCGCCGCGGTGATCGGTGACGAAGTTCCCGAGACGCTGCTCGAACGCGTCGCCGAGCTCGACCGCAACGCGCTGCGCGGCGCCCTCCGCGGGCTCGTGCAGAGCGAGTTCCTCTACGAGGCGTCGCTGTATCCGGAGAGCGAGTACGCGTTCAAGCACCCGCTGACGCGCGAGGTGGCGTATGCGTCGCTCTTGAAGGAGCGGCGCCGCGCGCTGCACGCGGGCGTCGCGAAAGCGCTCGAGGCGCTCGCCGGCGACGACGCCGAGCAGCGCGCGGCGCTGCTCGCGCACCACTGGGAGCAGGCCGGCGAGCCTCTCGCGGCCGCGCTTTGGCAGACGCGCGCCGGAACGCGGCTCGGGCAGAAGGCGGGAGAGGCCGTCTACCACTGGCGCCGGGTGACGGAGCTGCTGGCAGAGGTGGACGGACCGGAGGCGCGCTCGCTGCTCGGTCAAGCGCGCCTCCGGCTGGCGTACACGCAATCGCGCAGCGCCGGGGCACGCCCGGAGGCGGCCGCGCAGGTCGCCCAGGCCGTCCGCGAGTTCGGGGACGCCGATTCTGCGGATCTGGCGTACGCCCTCGCGACCCTCGCCATCGTCCGCAACGGCACGGGCGAGGTCGAAGAGGCGCGCCGCCTCATCGCCGAGGGGCTTGCCATGGCGCGCCGGGTCGGGGAGCCCGCGACTCTCGCGGCGGTTCTCTTCTGCAACACGATCATCTACCCGGCGAGGGAGCATCCCGAAGAGTACCTCGCCGACGTCGCCGAGATCGACCGCCTCTGCGCCGAGGACACGTCGCTCGGGGACGCGCGGATCGGATTCCGCCCGTGGTTCGTGGCGTTCGGGCTGTCCTGGCCCGCTCTCGTCCGGGCGGGCCGGTCCGGCGAACAGGCCGCGCACGTCGCCGCCGCGCAGCGCCGGCTCGCCGGATCCCAGAACCGGTCGGAGAGCGTGCTGATGCACTTCGTCGCAGGAGCCGTGCGCGCAAGACTGGGGGATGCCGAAGCCGCGCTCGAACACGGGCGGCAGGCGCTCGAGCTCGCGGCGGGGCTCGAGAATCTCGTGATGCAGGCGGTTGCGCTCAACACCCGGGCCACCGGTCTCCTGGCAGCCGGCCGCTACGACGAGGCAGCCGAGCACATCGAGCGCGGGATCGAGGTGGGACGCACCGTCAGCCGAGGGCAGGCAGCGCTTTCGGCCCTGCCGCTCCTCGCCGAGATCCATCTGAAGCGGGGAGACGCGCGCGCGGCGTTGGCGGCGGCCGAGAGCGGGGTCGAGCTGTCGCGCCAGCTCGGCTACCGGCTCTCGGAGGCGACCAACGGGCTCTGGCTCGCACGGGCGCAGATCGCGGGCGGCGAGCTCGCAGACGCCGAAACGGGAATCGCGCTGGCTGCCGACCGCGCCAAGGCGCTGGACGCGCGCGACCTGCTGCCCTGCATCGAGGAAGCGCGCGCCGAGCTGGCGCGCAGTCGCGGCGACGCCGCCGGCTGTGCGCATGCGCTGCGCGCCGCCGCGAGCCTGCACCGCGAGAACGGAGACGAGTGGCTCGCCGCCCAGGCCGAGGCGCGGATCGCCTCGTGATCGGCAACCCCGGTGCCCGGAACGCGCACGCCGAGCGACGCGACGTCCGCGAGGTCGGCGTCGGGCCGCTCCAGGTGGCCGCTTCGCGCGAGCTCGTCCACGCGGACCGTCGGGCCCTCGTGCTCGACCCACGGATCCGAGGCTTCCTCGCCGCTGGCCCACGCGCAATCCGGAAAGTTCACGGCGCCACCCGGCGACGGCACGGGGCCGGCAACACGGGTCAGGCGCGTCGCCCGCGTCCGGCCGCCGTCTTCCCTGTGCCCTTCACCGGCTTCTTCGCTTCGGTGCTGCGCTTCGCAACGGAGCGGCGCTTCGCGGCGCTCCGATCGCGCAGCCGCGCCGTCACGCGGATCTCGACCAGCGCATCCGGGACCGCGAGCTCGACGACACCGATCGCTGTCCACGCCGGATAGGGCGCCGCGACGAAGCGATCCTTCACGGCCATGAAGGTCGCGAGGTGCTCGCGCAGGCCGACGTGGAAGGTGGTCATCTCGACCACGTCGGAGAAGTCGAGTTTCGCCGCGGCGAGCACGCGCTTCACGTTCTCGAAGGCCTGGGTGAACTGCGCTTCGGGTCCGGCGACGGCGACGAAGCGCTCGTTCGTGCCGAGCTGACCCGAGCAGCGCAGCCAGCGGCCGGTGCGGACCGCCGGCGCGAAGTGGAACTGGTCGTAGGCCATCTGCATGCCCGCGGGCACGACGACGTCGCTCTCCTTCATGGGGATCTCCTCCGCGTGATCCGTTCGATGGGCAGAGTGGAGCAGCCGGATCTCGGACGCCAGCCGAAGCGCACCTGCAGAGCGCGGCGACGGAGGCGGCGATCGCGTACCTTCCGGCGTCGAGTCGGGGCCCCATCGCGTCGATGAGTCGAGGTCGGCGGCGACTTGGCGGGCCAGACGAGAGGGGGGAGCGTGCGGACCGGGACCATCGAGGACGCGGGAGTTCACCCCGCCGGGCAGATCGGCGCGGAGGAGGCCTCGTGAAGATCCTCTGCGTGGCCGGCGCGCGGCCGAACTTCATGAAGATCGCGCCGCTGATGGCGGCGTTCCACGCCCGCCGCGGGATCGAGCCGATCCTGATCCATACCGGACAGCACTACGACGAGCGGATGAGCGATCTGTTCTTCCGGCAGCTCGAGATCCCGGAACCGGACCTCAATCTCGAGATCGGCTCCGGCACGCAGGCCTGGCAGACGGCCGAGATCATGAAGGCGTTCGAACCGGTGCTGCTCGAGCGGCGGCCGGACGCCGTACTGGTGGTTGGCGACGTCACCAGCACCATTGCCTGCGGCCTCGTGGCCGTGAAGCTCGGCGTGATGTTGGTACACGTAGAAGCGGGGCTGCGCAGCTTCGACCGCGCGATGCCCGAGGAGATCAACCGCGTCCTCACCGACTCGATCAGTGACCTGCTGCTGTGCACCGAACAGAGCGGCGTCGACAACCTGCTGCGAGAAGGAGTGTCACCGGACCGGATCGCCCTCGTCGGCAACGTGATGATCGATACGCTGCTGAAGAACCGCGAGAAGGCCGCGAAGTCACCGATCCTCGAGGAACTCGACCTCGCCGGCGGAAAGCATGCCGTCGTCACGCTGCACCGGCCGTCGAACGTCGACGACGAGGAGATCTTCGGTCGCCTGCTCGATGCGCTCGACGTCGTGCAGGCCGAGCGCCCGGTGATCTTCCCGATCCATCCTCGGACGCGTCAGCGCCTGGCGAGTTCGAGCCTCGGGCGCCGGGTCGAGGCGATGCAGGGCCTGCGCCTCGTCGACCCGCTCGGCTACCTCGAGTTCCTGCGCCTGCTGTCGACGGCGCGCATCGTGCTCACGGATTCCGGCGGCGTGCAGGAGGAGACGACGATCCTGCGCGTTCCGTGTCTCACGCTCCGCGAGAACACCGAACGCCCGGTGACGGTCGAGATGGGGACCAATCGCCTCGTCGGCACCGACTCGGCGCGGATCATTGCGGCCTATCGCCAGGCGTTGGCCCGCGACACGGACGCCGCGCAGGTGCCGCCGCTGTGGGATGGCGGCGCGGCGGAACGAATCGTCGATCGGATTCTCGCGGCGCGGGCCTGACGTCCGTCCCGTTCAGGATTCGGGGCGGTCGTCGGCCCGAACGTCGGCGAGAAACAGTCGCTCCTCGCGCGACTCGTGCTGGCGCAGCGCCTGCGCCAGTTCGGCGAACGCCGGCGCCACGGCGGGGCCGGGCTCGCGACCGAGTCGGCCCTCGAGCGCCAGCAGCCGATCGCGCAGCGCGTGGTGCTCGCTCACCAGCCCACCGAGTTCCGCCTCGAGACCGGAGTCCAGCCCGTGCAGCGCCGGGAAGTGCACTTCCTCCTCGAGCTGGAAGTGCGCCTCGAGGGCTCCGCGGAAGCCGCGCATGGCCTCCTGCGCCTCTTCAGGGGGCATGCGCTCGAGGGCACGACCGGTGGTCGCCAACAACGCGTCCAGGAAATCGTGCTGGACCGGCAACCGCCGGCTCGCGTGGGCCAGGCGCAACCGTAGGCCGGGATGGTCTTCGCTGTGCGGCATCCGAGAACGGGTAGCATGTGTACGCGACCGCAACCCACCCGTAGCGACTCGGGACGGAACGGCCGCTCGTCGCGTCGCTCAGCGATCCTCGAACTTTGCCTCGCGTTTGGACAGGAACGCCACGCCCTCGCGGAAGTCGCGCGTGGCGGCGGCGAGCACCTGTTTGCGGTCTTCCATCGCGAGTGTCTCGTACATCGTGGTCCTCCGTCGGCAGCGGGTCGCCCAGTCTGACACAGCGCCGGCGGTCGCCGGCTACGTC
The DNA here is from genome assembly GCA_964403735.1 of uncultured Spirochaetales bacterium. Classification (GTDB taxonomy): domain Bacteria; phylum Myxococcota_A; class UBA9160; order UBA9160; family PR03; genus CAADGG01. The sequence goes on from CAYOHN010000200.1 coordinate 5,193, forward strand.
TGCTCGCGAGAGTCCCGGCACGCGCGGGCGATCGCCGCGAGCGCCGCGGGGGACAGCCGGCGTTCCGCGCGGGGGAACAGTTCGCGCTCCTCGAAACGGACATGCGCCGTGAGCCGATCGGCGAAGTGCCCCAGCGCCGCCGCGCTCCGATCCCCGCCGCTGGCGACGCCGGCGCGAAGCGCCGCGTGGTCGTCGGCCATGCGGGCCGCGAGTGCGGGCTCGCCGGCCGCCGCCAGCGGCGGCGCCAGCCAGCGCTCCTCGATGGCGAAATGCGGCTCGAGCTGCCCTGGAAAGTCCCGATCGATCGCCGCCCAGGCGCTTTCCACGGCCTCGCGATCCCCGCTCGCCGCGGCGCGGCGCGCGCGCAGAGCGAGAACCAACGCCGTATGGTGGTCATCGGAGAGTTCTCTCAGGTCGTCGCTGCGCTTCATCCGCATCTCCTACGGAGCTTCGGCTGTCGTCCGGTCTTCCTGGCGCAACCGTTCGACGGCGACGGCGGCCATCGCCGCCTGCAGGTTGTACGAAGGGACGAACCCCGCCATCGGCACGCGCACGATCTCGTCGCAGCGCTCCAGAACGGCGGGAGCGAGCCCGTTGCGCTCGCCGCCGATGGCGAGCAGCACGGGGCCACGCAGGTCCGTCGCCCACGGCGCGTGCGTGCCGTGGTCCTCGATCGCGAGGATGCGCCGACCGGCCGCGCGCGCGGCGTCGACGACGGCCGACGCCCCCATCCAGTGCACCGGAAAGAAGCGCTCGGCGTGCATCGACATGCGCAGTGCGCGCTTGCGACCGGCGGGATCGAGCGCGCTGTCGAGGAAGATCCCGGCGGCACCCGACACTTCGGCGGTCCGCATGGCGTACCCGGCGTTGCCGGCATAGCCGACTCCCGCCAGCAGCCAGACGGCGCCACCCGACGCCAGGACCTCCGTCGGGCTCGCGCCGGGATCGGGGCCGACGAGACCGAGCACATCGCAGGACTCGGGACGATGACGCATCCGGCGCATGTCGTTGTCGCTGATCTCGGTGACCCGAACGCCGAAGGCGCGCGCCCTCTCCGCGAGCGCACGCGCACCAGGGCCCGCCGTGCGACGGAGCAACACGAGGTGCAGCGGCTCGCGCGCCGCGAGCGCCGTCGCGAGCTCGTCCTCGCCGAGGAGTTGGCGACGCGTCACGTCCTCAGTGGATCAGCCGCAGCGTGAGCGGGTAGCGATAGAGCTCGCCCTGACTCGCCGCCACCGACGCCACGACCATGAACACGAACTGCACCCCCAGGACCACGAAGATCAACAGGAAGCCGATCAGCACCCAGATCAGCGCCGCCGCGACGATCGCATACAGGGTCATGCTGATCTGGAAGTTCAGTGCCTCGCGACCGTGGTGATCCACGTACGCCGACTGGTCGCGCCGCACCAGCCACAGGACGAGCGGCCCGAGCACCTGGCCGAAGCCGGGCACGAGCAGCCCGGCGAATCCGCCCAGGTGGCAGAACACCGCCCAGTTCCGCTCCCAGATGGCCGGTTCCTCAGCGGGCTCCGCGGCCGGTTCCTCAGCGGGCTCCGCGGCCGGT
>CAYOHN010000201.1:0-6751 GCA_964403735.1 uncultured Spirochaetales bacterium
GTCAACTTTTCCCGTTCGGGAAAAGTTGACAGATCCAACCCGGCCCCTTTCTTGACGGATCAGAGCTCGGGCTCGCCGGCGGCGCGGGCGCGATCGAGCAGGGAGGCTTCGTCGGCTGCGAGCCGGCGCACACCGAGCAGCAGCAGCGCAGCGGCGGCGGCGTTGGCGAGCAAGCCGGCCATCATCGCCGTGCGCAGATCGCCGAACGCATCCGAGAGTTGGCCGATCGTGTACGGGCCGAGCGCCAGCCCGATGAAGCAACGTGAAGGGTGGCACCACTGCCCGGAGTTCCTCGAAGAAAGCGCGGAACGGTGTCGGGTGATCCGGGGCGGGGCGCGCATCCATGGCGCCCCGCGTCGGCTCGGGCAGCATCCGGACCACCAACGCCAGCAGCAGCCCCGGCAATCCGACCGCAAAGAATGCGCCCTGCCAGCCGCGGAGCCCGAATGGCGCTCCGTCCGGGAATGCCCCATCCCAGCGCCCGACGATCTGTCCGCCGATCATCAGCGACAGACCCGCACCCAGGTAGATGCCGCTCGAATCCCGAACACGGCGTAGAACACCGCGAACGCCGTGCCGTACAGGAACCCCATCTGGCCGTCGGAGAGCCCGAGGTCCCGTTTGATCTCTTCGTTGAGGATCGAGAGGATCTGGCGATCGACGAAGTCGAGGACATAGACGAAGACGAGGACACCGAGGGCAGTGTGCGGCGATCCCTGCATGGTCCTCGTCTACCCCATCCGCCGTTGCAGCCAGTCGACGAGGATCCGGTTCAGCTCGTCGGGTTTCTCCTGCTGGGTCCAGTGTCCGCAGCGCTCGATCAGGACCGTTTCGAGGTCCGGGCACAGCAGGGGCATGCCGCTCGCCATTTCCGGACGCAAGACCGGATCCCAGGCGGCCGTCACCATCAAGCACGGCGCCGTCACCTGCGCCGCTCCCACGTTCGGCGCGGTCTCCCAGTTCCGGTCGAAGTTGCGGTACCAGTTGATGCCGCCGCGGAATCCGGTGCGGCGGAAGACCTCGGCGTAGTGCGCCCGCTCCTCGGGGGTCCCGATCGGCTCCCCGAGTTCTTCGAGATCGGCGAGTCGCCGGAACGGATTCATGTCGAAATCCTTGCCGGCCATGCGCGCGGCCAGCTCCTCCATCGGGACGCCGGTGCGGAGCAGCTTGTCGAACAGCAACGCAGGGTCCCGGTCCAGCACGGCTTCGGCCACGCCCGGCTGCTGGAACCACAGCATGTACAGTTTCTCGTCCTGGCCGCCGAACATCGCGCGCAGCATCGCCATCGGAGCGATCGGCGGGCGCGGTGTATAGGGCGTGTTCACGCCCACGATGCCGGCAACCTGCTCCGGGTACAGCGACGGCATCGCCCAGACGACGAAGCCGCCCCAGTCGTGACCGACGAAGACGGCCTTCTCGATCTCGAGGACGTCGAGCAGACCGACGAGATCCCCGCACAGGTGGTGGATGTCGTAGGCGTCGATCGGTTCGGGAGCATCGCTCGCCCCATACCCGCGTTGGTCCGGTGCAACGGCCCGGAAGCCCGCAGCGGCGACCGCCTCGATCTGGTGTCGCCACGAGTAGCCCAGCTCCGGAAAGCCGTGCGAGAAGACGACGGCCGGACGATCCGCGGATCCCGGAGTTTTCGCCGGCTGCTCGTGCACGGAGAGTCGGATGCCCGGTTCGACGGTCCCGTCCGGCAGACGCAGCGACGGGAGCTGGATCGATCGGGCCGCGGGGAACGCCATCTCGCACAGCCTCCTGAATCGGGCGCGGGACGGCGGAGTATACACGCGCGAGCCGGTTCGCTGCGGCTTCCTGCTAGGTTCTCGGCCGTGTCGTCGGAATCTCGGGCGCGCACTTCCCTCGTCGAGGTCGCAGCCGTCGACGTCGCCGGATCCCCCTGCTGGCAGGAGGTCGTGGAGAGGTTGCGTGCGCGAGCTGGCTTCTGGCTGCTCGAGAGCACGCTCCCGGGAGGGCCGCTCGGTGGCTGGTCGTTCGTCGGCTGTGATCCGTACGCGTGGCTGCGCGCGTCGGCGGACTGCCTCGAGGTTCTGGGACGTCGCCCGGTCACCGACGACTGGCCGCCGCCGCGTACGGTGTGGCGCGGCGATCCGTTCGAGTCGCTGCGGAACTGGCTGCCGCGCGCTCCGCGAGAGGAAGCCGGATCGTCGCGGCCGCCGTTCGTCGGTGGCGCCGTCGGTTGGTTCGGCTACGAGTTGGCGGCCCACATCGAACGACTCTCGTTCCCCGGTCTCGAGACCCTCGAGTTGCCAGATCTCCAGCTCGCGTTGGTCGACCGGGTGCTCGCGTGGGAGCACGAGAGCGGCCGGCTCGTCGCGACCACGCTCGGTTTCGGTGCCGATTCCGACACCGCGCGACGACGCGCCGAGGACGGCGCCACTCGGCTCGCCGAGCGACTCGCTGCGGGCACCGACGACCCCTTCGAGGCAGCGGTTGCCATGCCGTGGACGTTCGCGGCAGAGGGAGAGCGACGAAACCCCGACCCTTTTTGCCGCGTCGATCGCGAATCCAGTCTGACACTCGGCGCCTGGTTCGATGAAACGACCTACGGGTACACTGTCGAAACCATCCGAGAGCACATCGCCGCTGGAGGCCTCTATCAGGCGAATCTCACCCATCGCCTCTCCGCGCGCGCTCCGGCCGATCCGTGGCGGGTCTACTCGGCCTTGCGGCGACGCAATCCGGCGCCGTTTGCGGCGTTCCTGCGTACGGAGCGAGCCGCCGTGGTCAGCAGCTCCCCGGAGCGCTTCCTTCGCATCGAGCCCGACGGCAGGATCGAGAGTCGGCCGATCAAGGGAACGCGTCCGCGGGGGCGCCATCCGTCCGAGGATGCCGCACTGCGAGCAGCGCTCGTCGACTCCGAGAAGGAGCGCGCCGAGAACGTGATGATCGTGGACCTGATGCGCAACGATCTCGGTCGTGTCTGTGTGCCGGGGAGCATCGAGGTCCCGGAACTCTTCACTCTGGAACCCTACGCGACAGTGTGGCAGATGGTCTCTACGGTGCGCGGGCGCCTGCGCCCCGGTCTCGATGTCGTCGATGTGCTGCGCGCCGCCTTTCCGCCGGGCTCGATGACCGGTGCTCCCAAGCTCGCAGCGATGGATCTGCTCAGCCGTCTCGAACCGGTTCGGCGCGGGGTGTATGCGGGCGCGCTCGGTTGGCTCGATGTTCGCGGTGGCGCGGAGCTCGCCGTGGTGATCCGAACGCTGCTGCTCCGCCCGGGACGCGCGTGGCTGCATGTGGGTGGCGGCATCGTGCTCGATTCCGAGCCGGCGGCGGAATGGGCCGAGACGCTCGCGAAGGCCCGCGCTCCGCTCGATGCGTTGGCGGATGCCTGCGGCTGACTCCCGCTCCGGATCGGCTACCGTCGCCGGCCGCTCTGAAGCGAAGCGCGCTGCGCTGCGGAGACAAGGAGGTCGACATGGCGGGACCGCTCGAGGGAATCCGGATCGTCGAGATCGCCGGCATCGGGCCGGGACCGTTCTGCGGGATGATGCTCGCGGATCTCGGGGCCGAAGTGCTGCGCGTGGATCGCGCCGAGGCGGCCCGCCAGCCGCGCCGCCCGGGTCCCAACCTGGACTTCCTGGCGCGCGGTCGCCGCAGCATCGCCGTGGACCTCAAACACGAGCGCGGCGTCGAAGTGGTGCTGCGCCTCGTCGAACGTGCAGATGCGCTTCTCGAAGGCTTCCGGCCCGGCGTGATGGAGCGACTGGGCCTCGGACCGGACGTCTGTCTCGGCCGGAACCCGGGTCTCGTGTATGGGCGCATGACGGGATGGGGGCAGGACGGGCCGCTCGCGAAGGCGGCCGGCCACGACCTCAACTACATCGCCCTGACGGGCGCGCTGCACGCGATCGGTCGGCCGGACTCGCCGCCGCCGCCTCCCCTCAATCTGGTCGGCGATTTCGGCGGGGGGGGCTTGCTCCTGGCCTACGGGATCGTCTGTGCGCTGCTCGAGCGCGCGCGTTCCGGCAAGGGGCAGGTGGTCGATGCGGCAATGGTGGATGGCGCGTCCGCGTTGATGGCCATCATCTACGGCGCACACGCTTCCGGTTGGTGGCAGGATCAGCGCATGAGCAACATGCTCGACGGGGGGGCGCACTTCTACGACTGCTACGAGACCCAGGACGGCAAGTATGTCTCGATCGGTTCGATCGAGCCGCAGTTCTACCGAGAGCTGCTCGAGAAGACGGGTCTGGGAGGGGAGGATCTCCCCCATCAGATGGATCGCGGGGCCTGGCCGAAGCTCAAGGAGCGACTCACGGCCGTGTTCAAGACGAAGACGCGCGACGAGTGGTGCGAGGTCATGGAAGGCAGCGACGTGTGCTTCGCCCCGGTGCTCTCGTTGACGGAGGCGCCCGAACACCCGCACCTCCGCGCCCGCGGCACCTTCGTCGACGTCGAGGGCGCCCGACAGCCCGGTCCGGCGCCGCGCTTCAGTCGCACGCCCGGCCGCATCGAGCGCCTCGGTCCGCAACCCGGGGAACACACGGATGCGGCGCTAGAGGCCTGGGGCTTCAGCGGCGAAGAGGTGTCGGCGCTGCGCGATGCGGAGGCGATTCGCTGAGCAGGTGCCCCCGGCTCCAGAGGCACCTGCTCGGCTCGAGAGTGCAGACGCGGGATTCCGGCGCGTACCCGCGCAGAGCCCCCTGAGTCGAGCTACGGTTGCCCGTGGTGCAGGACGAAGAACGGCGAGAGAATCCGGAATCGACGCCGACACCGCCGCGTTGGCGCTTCGTTCCGTGGTTCGCAGCGATCGGTCTGCTGCTGGGCCTCGTGCTGGGCCTGTTGCTCGGATGTAGCGACGAAGAGTTCGCGATCGATCCCTCCGCTCCCACGGCGGCGTGGCCGGCCTGGGGCGGGGACGCTGGCGGTATGCGCTGGTCGTCGCTCGACCAGATCACCCGCGAGAACGTCGAGCACCTCGAGCTGGCGTGGTCCTATCGGCACGGAGACGTGTCGGACGGAACGGGAGATCGCACGCGCAGCTCCTTCAATGCGACGCCCGTGGTCACGGCGGAGGGGCTCTACTTCTGCACCGGCTTCAACCGTGTGATCGCGCTGGATCCGGAGACCGGCGCAGAGCTGTGGAGCTTCGATCCCGAACTCCGACTGCGGCGGCTGCAGGGGCCCTATCCGTTGGTGTGTCGCGGTGTCGCGCTCTGGGAGGACGCGGTGGCCAGCACCGATGCCCGTCCGGACGTTCGCCGCTCCGTCTGCGCGCGTCGCATCTTCACCGGCACCATCGACTCCGAGCTGATCGCCCTCGACGCCGCCACCGGACGACCTTGCGAAAGTTTCGGAGCCGCTGGCCGCGTGGCGTTGCGGGAGGGGATCGGCGACGCCGAGCCCTGGGAGTACTACGTCACCTCCGCGCCGCTCGTGGTCGGCGATGTCGTCGTCGTCGGCGCGCTGGTGGCAGACAACCTGCGCACGGATGCGCCGGCCGGCGTCGTGCGCGCGTTCGATGTCCGCACCGGAGCGTTGCGCTGGGCCTGGGATCCCGTGCCGCCGGACTGGCCGCGCGGGCCTCGTGGCGCGGCGGCGCACTACGCAGCGGGGACGCCGAACGTCAGGGCGGCGATGTCCGCGGATCCGGAGCGCGGGCTCGTCTTCGTGCCGACCGGCAATGCGGCGCCCGACTACTACGCCGGTGCGCGTCACGGACTCGATTTCTATTCCAGCTCGGTCGTCGCGCTGGATGCGAAGAGCGGCGCCGTTCGCTGGAACTTCCAGACGGTGCATCACGACCACTGGGATTACGACGTTCCCGCGCAGCCGACGCTGTTCCAGATCGATGGAGTCGGGAACGGACGGCCCGGCGTCGCGCAGATCACCAAGATGGGGCACCTGTTCCTGCTCGATCGCGAGACCGGAGAACCGCTGGTGCCGGTCGAGGAACGTCCCGTTCCGCAGGGGGGCGTTCCGGGCGACGTGCTCTCGCCGACGCAGCCGTTCCCGACGCATCCCGAGCCGCTGCATCCGGCAAGCCTCGAGCCGGACGATGCCTGGGGCTTCACGCCGTGGGACCGCGGGAAGTGTCGGGATCTCATCGCCAGCATGCGCTCGGATGGGATCTTCACGCCGCCGGGTCTCGAGCCGGCGATCCAGTACCCGGGCAATGCCGGCGGTCCCAACTGGGGTGGAGTCTCGATCGATCCGCACCGCGGCGTGCTGTTCGTCAACTCGATGCGGGTTCCGAGTGTGATGCAACTGATCCCGCGCGAAGAGTTCGACGCGCTGGATCCGGCGTCTGCCATCTATCCGGAGATGCTGGCGCCGATGCGCGGCACTCCGTACGGCCTGCGCATCTCCCCCCTGCTGGGTCCCCTCGGCGCGCCGTGCAACCCTCCTCCGTGGGGAGTGCTGCAAGCAGTGGATCTGAAGACCGGTGCGCTGCTGTGGGAGTCGACGCTCGGCACGACGCGCGACCAGGCACCGTTTCCGATCTGGCTCGAACTCGGCGCACCGAATCTGGGCGGCTCGATTGCCACCGCGGGCGGTCTCGTCTTCATCGGCGCGACGACCGACAAATTCCTGCGCGCGTTCGACGGCCAGACCGGCGCCGAACTCTGGCGCGCCCGGCTTCCGTACACGGCCAACGCCACGCCGGTGACCTACCGCCTCCGCCGCGACGGCCGCCAGTTCGTCGTCATCGCCGCTGGCGGCCACGGCTGGTCCGAGCCCGGCGACACCCTCGTCGCCTTCGCCCTCCCCGTCGACTAGA
>CAYOHN010000202.1:0-6750 GCA_964403735.1 uncultured Spirochaetales bacterium
GAATCCAACCCGGCCCCTTTCTTGACGGGGAGCATCGCGAGGACGGCGGCGTAGGTGTGGAGTTCGGTCGCGTCGGCGACGGGAGCGAACTGGAACGAGCCGAACATCCCCGCCAGGGGCGTCGCACCGAGCGCGTTCGCGACGGTCGCGGTCTCGAGCCCCGCGTGTCGGAACAGGCGCTGGCCCCGCCCCGGACAACTGAGATACAGCGCCGCGGCGGCCGGTCCAGCGGCGGCGGCGAGCGCGTGTCGAAGGTCTTCGCGGGCGAAGTCGCCGTCGCGGAGCGCAAACCGGAGCGACGCACCGGGACGCAGCGGATCGGCGAGGGCGAGCGCCTGCCGCTCGGGTGCGAAGCCGGTCACGCGGCGCACCACGAAGTCCGTCGCGAGCGGGCCGCGCGGCAACGCCACCAGCAATCGCCCGCCCGCGCGTCCGAGGTCCGAACCGAGCAGACTCCCAGCGGCCTCCCGATAGCGCTCGAGCGCGGGCCGGCCCTCGATCTCGAGCAGCCAGTGCCCGTCGACGCGCGTCGCGTGCAGGACGTCGCCAATCGGCCGGCAGCCGTGGCTGACCGAGATTCGAGCCGGCTCGTCGAGATGCAGGACGAGTCCGCACGCTCCTCCTGCCGCGACCTCGCGACCGCACCACAGCAGTCCTGCCGATCCCCTCGAAGTGACGGCTGCCGCGGCGCCGACGAGCGCCCGCGGAGGCAGCAACTCATCGATCGACCCGAGCAGGCGCGAGAGATCGAGAGCCACCGGATCCGCGAGAAGCACGACCAGATCCCCGCTCCGGGTCGAGCGCTGCAGCGCCGCCTCGAGTTCCCCGCCAGCAGCTTCCTCGGCGCCGGCCAGGTGCTCGAGCCGGAAGGGCGTTACGTCGATGCCCGCGAGAACGAGCGCAGAGACGGCCGGGCGCTCTTCTTCGTCGAGAGAGCCGGCCAGGACGCCGTGCGCCGTACTCGCCGCGACCGCCTGCGTTCCCAGAATGCCCGTCGCGCCCGCTGCGGCACGGCCCGCGTCGGCGTTCGGCCCCGAGACGAAGAACAGCGCCCCATCTGCGCGCTCGCTGCCACAGGCCGCCAGCGCCGCAGCGGCCGCGATCTCGGCGGCACGAGCCGGATCGACGTCGCAGGCGATGGCGGTTCCAGCGCGGAGCACGCCCGGGAGCTTAGGCCCTGGAAGATCGCTTCCCTCGGCGGGGGGGGTCGGCTAGCATGCGGCCATCGCATCTCCCGGACCCCCTGATGCGGGACGTACCCTCCAGGACGTCGCTCCCCCCTGGGAAGTCGAGCTAAAGCAGTGGCGGATCATGTGCGCATCGAGCGCGAGGCCGAGCTCCGGGCCCTGGCGAAGGACCTTTTGCGCGAAAAGGTCATCGCGGTCGATACCGAGGCCGACAGCTTCTATCACTATTTCGACAAGACCTGTCTGGTGCAGATCGCGTCGAGCGAGGGGATCTTTCTCATCGATCCGCTCGCGCTCGGCGGAGCCGCCGAGCTGGCGCCGCTGGGTCCCGTCTTCGCCTCCAAGCGGATTCGCAAGATCTTCCACGCTGGCGAGTACGACCTGTTCGTGTTGAAACGCGACTGCGGCTTCGCATTCGCGAATCTGTTCGACACGATGATCTCGGCGCAGTTGCTGGGCTATCCGTCGGTCGGACTCGCCGCGCTCGTCGAGCGACACTTCGGTGTGAAGCTTCCGAAGGATGAGCAGCGTTCGGACTGGTCGGCGCGACCGCTGCGCGAGAAGCAGCAGACCTACGCGGCGGCCGACGTGACGTATCTGATCTCCCTCGCAGAGAAACTCGAAGTGCTGCTCGAGGAAAAGGGCCGCCTCGAATGGGCGCGCGAGGAGTTCGAAACGCTGATCGCGCGCACCTGGCCCGTGCGCGAATTCGACGGCGCCGGCTATCTGCGCATCAAGAACGCCAGGGGCCTCCCGCCGACGCAGCTGTCGATCTTGCGCGAGCTGTATCTGTTGCGGGATGCGCGCGCGCGGGAGATCGATCGACCTCCGTTCAAGGTGCTCGGGAACCGAACGCTGCTGGAGATCGCGGAGCAACAGCCGGCCAACATGGCGGAGCTCGGCCAGATCAAGGGCGTCACGGAGCTGATCCTGCGGCGGCTCGGCAAGGAAATCCTGGCAGCGGTCACGGCGGGCCGGAACTCTCCTCACGCGCCGCTGCAGCGCGTCGAGGGAACGGCTCGGCGGCGGATGGATCGGCGCACGGAACGGCGAGTCTTGCGACTCAAGCGCTGGCGGACCGGCCGCGCGAAAGAACTCGGACTCGATCCGGGCGTGCTGTGTCCGAACACGCAACTCGAAGCGATTGCCTGGCGGACGCCGGCGAGCTTGGCGGACGTCCGCGAGATTTCGGAGCTCAAGACCTGGTTCGTCCGCGAGTTCGGCCACGAGATCGTCGAGGCGCTTCGCGGCGCGGACGACGGAGGCGACTAGATTCTCGCAGGCCCCGAAAACAAGAGACCCCCCGGCACACTCGGCCGGGGGGTCCTGTCGTTCTGGTGCTCCGGCGACTCCGGGAAAGGCGGGGTGCCGATTTTTTGGGGAAAGCGCCTTTTTGGGGTGCTTACCCCGGAGTCTCCGAAGCAACATCCAAGAGGAACGAGCGCGCCCGTTGCCGTTCCTCGAGGACGATCCAGAACGTCTTCACGAACTGGAAGGAGTGCACATGGCATGCCAGCCCTCTGGAAATCGCCGACGAGTCCCTCCAAGTGCTCGAAAAAAATGGCATTCATGGTCTCGAACGGCATCTCGTCGGAGACGATCCGAAGCGCCAACCGATGCGGCATCGCCGAGGCAAAGACGCCCGGAAAGGCGGCTCGATCTGATCCAAGTGCCTGATTTCATGTCGATCCGTCCTCGAACTGCCGGTGCCACCTGGATTTGCAGTGCCGCCTCCGGATTCACCCGACTCACCGTGGCCGCATGCCTCCTCTGGGGCTGCGTGGCGCGCGAATCCGCAACCGTCATCGCCGCGCCGCCGAGCGGCATCCGGGCGTACACTGCAGCAGCGGCGAGTTCGGCAGAGCGCGCCTGCGCGTGGTTCTCGGATTCGCGGGACGGCATCTCGTACGTCGGCCAGTCGGCCTTCTGGAATGCCCACCGCGCAGCGGCGGGCGAGCCAACGGCGGGCCTCGCGGTTCTGGCGCCCAAGCGGATCGGGCGCTTCGACCTCGCGCGCGAACGCTGGCTTCCCGCGTGGACGGTCGAGAGTGCCGCCGCGTCGGGCACCTGGGACGTGCTCGCACACCCGAACGGGCGCGTTTACTTCAGCGACCTCTTCGGGACCTCCGGCTTCGTGGACCCGGAACGCCGGACGACGCGACTGCTGCCGGATCTCGGACCCGGGCTGAACGAACTCACGCTTGGTCCGGATGGTCGCGTCCTCGCCACGCGCTATGGCGGTCCCGACGGTGCGCCGGGCTCCATCGTCGTGCTGGCCCCCAATGGCGACCTGATCGCCGAGCACCCGCTGGCGCCCACGCCCGGCTTTCGGGTCGCCGCCAAGAGCCTCGGCTACGACCCGATCCGGCGGGTCGTGTGGGTGAACACGGACCTGCTCCCGGAGGCCGCAGACGACGCTCCCGCGCCCGGGGCTCCGCATGGAGAGCCCGGCGGCATCCGCTTCGACGCGCGTGTCGTCGACCTGGCAACGGGCCGCGAGCGAGCGCGTTTCGCCGAGCCGGAGCTTCAGTTCGTGCACTTCGAACCCGACGGTCGCGGCTTCTTCGCTTGGCTCGAGGACGCGCAACTCGTGCTGCGCCGGACGGCCCCCGGCGCCGCAACGGATCCGAGCTCCGGCGCCGCGGCCGTTCTCGACGAGGCCTTTTCGACGAGCTTCGACTTCGTCCAGGAGCTCCGGCCGACGCCGGACGGCAGCGTGCTCGCCACCCGTTGGAGCGGTGTGATCCACGAGGTCCGTGGCGACGGAGACGTGCGCACCCGCGCGCTCCCGCAGATCGATCCGGACGGACTCTACTACTCCGCATTCGCCGCGGGGGATCGGTTCTGCGCGAGCCATTGCGCAGATCTGACGATCGTCTGCGCGCCGCGGCCTTGAGCCCAGCCTCGCCCGGCGCGCATGGAGCTGCGGATTCCGGGGCGGCGCCACGCTGCGGTATGCTCCATCGACCATGTTTGCCGCGCGCCGCAAGCACTTTCTCGAGGCGATGGAGCCGGGCTCGATCGCCATCTTGCTGGGTGCGGGGCTGGCGACGCGATCGCGCGACACGCACTACCGCTTCCGCCAGGACAGCGACTTCCACTACCTGACAGGCTTCGACCATCCGAATGCGGCATTGGTGCTGCAATCGGGCGAAGGGCCCGCGTTCACGCTGTTCGTCGAGCCACGCGACCCGGACGCGGAGACGTGGACCGGCTACCGGCCCGGCGTCGAAGGCGCGCGTTCTGATTTCGGCGCCGACCAGGCCTACCCGATCGGCGAGCTGCTCGAAAAGCTGCCAGCACTGCTCGACGGCGCGAGTCGCGTCCATCACGTGCTCGGACGCGATGCGCGCGTCGATCGGAAACTCGTCGAGACCATCGAGGAGTCGCGGCTGCGCTCGCGGGCGCACGCGCCGCCGCCAGACGCGATCGTAGATCCGCGGGCAATTCTGCACGAACTGCGGCTGTTCAAGGAACCCGAGGAACTCGCACTGATGCGGACGGCCTCCGAGATCACGCGCGAGGCCCACGCCGCTGCGGCGGCTCTCGCGCATGCGGATCGTTTCGAGTACGAGCTCGAAGCCGCGCTCGATGGGACGTTCCGGCGCCGCGGGGGATGGGGCCCGGCCTACGACTCGATCGTCGGCGGCGGCGCCAACGCCACGGTGCTGCACTACATCGCCAACGACCAGCCGCTGCGCGACGGCACGTTGGTGCTGATCGACGCCGGCTGCGAATACGCGGGCTATGCCGCCGACGTCACGCGGACCTATCCGGTCGGCGGCCGCTTCACGAGCTCCGCTCGCGAGATCTACGACATCGTGCTCGACGCGCAACAGGTCGCGCTGGAGCACGCGCGACCGGGGGCCACGCTGGACGAGATCCACGACGCAGCCCTGCGTCGCCTCATCGAGGGCATGATCGCGCTGCACCTGCTGCCGACGACGACGGTGGACGACGCCATCGCCGGTGGCGACTTCCGCCGCTACTACATGCACCGCACCAGCCACTGGCTGGGCCTCGACGTGCACGATGTGGGCGCCTACAGCCGGGAGGGTCAGCCGCGGCGTCTGGCGCCCGGCATGGTGCTGACGGTCGAACCGGGGCTCTACGTGCCGGCCCACGACGAGCGTGCACCGGAGGCGCTGCGCGGGATCGGCATCCGGATCGAGGACGACGTCGTGATCACCGCCGACGGCCATGAAAATTTGAGCGCCGCGATCCCGAAACGCCCGGCTGACGTCGAGGCGTTGGTGCGCGCGGGCCGCACCGCCTGACCTCACGCCCCGGATCCCGCTGCGAACGACGACCCGAGAGGAGGCCCTGCCGATGGCCGACATCGAATCCCTGCTGAAGGAAAAGCGGCTCTTCGCCCCGTCGAAGGAGTTCGCGAAGCGCGCCTACTGGTCGCCACGCCAGGTGGCCGAGTACCGCAAACTCGGCGCCGAGAGTCCCGCGCGCTTCTGGGCGCAGATGGCCAAGGAGCACGTCAGCTGGTTCCGCCCCTGGAAGAAGGTGCTCGACTGGAAGCCGCCCTACGCCAAATGGTTCGTCGGCGGCAAGCTCAACGTCTCGTACAACTGTCTCGACCGGCATCTCGAGGGACCGAACGCGTGGCGCCGCAACAAGGCCGCGATCCTTTGGGAGGGCGAGCCCGGCGACACGCGCGTCCTCACCTACGGCCAGCTCCACCGCGAGGTGTGTCAGTTCGCCAACGTGCTGAAGTCGCTCGGCGTCAAGAAGGGCGATCGCGTCGCGATCTATCTGCCGATGATCCCGGAGGCCGCCATCGCGATGCTGGCCTGCACCCGGATCGGCGCGACGCACAGCGTCGTGTTCGGCGGATTCTCGGCCGAATCGCTGCGCGACCGCATCCACGACGCGGGCGCCCGCGTCGTCGTCACGGCCGACGGCGGCTACCGGCGCGGCGCGGCAGTTCCGCTGAAGCCCGCCGTCGACGAGGCGGTCGCCGGGGTCGACTGTGTCGAGCACGTCGTCGTCGTGCGGCGCACCGGAGATCCCACTCACATGATGGTCGGCCGCGACCACTGGTGGCACGAGCAGATGGCCGGAGCGTCGGCGACGTGCCCACCGGCCAGGCTCGACGCCGAGCATCCCCTATTCATTCTCTATACGAGCGGCACCACCGGGAAACCGAAGGGCATCCTGCACACGACTGGCGGTTACCTCACCCACGTCGCGACGACGACGCGGGCGATCTTCGATCTGCGCGACGACGATGTCTACTGGTGCACCGCCGACATCGGCTGGGTCACCGGGCACTCGTACGTGGTGTACGGGCCGCTCGCGTGCGGCGCAACGACGCTGATGTACGAAGGTGTCCCGACGCATCCGGCGCCGGACCGCTGGTGGTCGCTGATCGAGCGCTGGGGCGTCTCCGTGCTGTACACCGCGCCGACCGCGATCCGCGCGTTCATCCGCCTCGGCGAGGAGCACCCGAAGGCGCACGATCTCTCGTCGCTGCGCCTGCTCGGTTCCGTCGGCGAGCCGATCAACCCGGAAGCCTGGATGTGGTACCACCGCGTGATCGGCGGCAAGCGCT
>CAYOHN010000203.1:0-6714 GCA_964403735.1 uncultured Spirochaetales bacterium
CGCCGGGCCGGTCGGCCGCACGCTCGCGTCGCAAGCGGCGCCGATGTTCGCGGGCATTCTCGCCAACATCGGGTTCCAGGTGACGGAGACCTGGTTCATCGGCCGGCTCGGCGCGGGCGAACTCGCGGCCCTGGCGTTCTGCATGCCGGTGGCGATGAGCGTCATCAGCGTCGCGATCGGGCTCAGCGCCGGGACATCGGTGGCGGTGGCGCGCGCGCTCGGCGCCGGCCAGCCCGAAGCCGCGCGCCGCCTGGCCACCGACGCCGTCTTGCTGACCTTCGGCGTCATCGCAACGCTCGGCACCGCGACCGCCCTGGCGATTCGTCCGTTGTTCCTTGCACTCGGCGCGGGCCCCGAGCTGCTCCCGCTGATCGAGGGCTACCTGCGGATCTGGCTGCCCGGCGTCGCGCTGTTCATGGTGCCGATGGTGGGCCTCGGCGCCGTGCGCGCCGCCGGCGACACGCGCTTCCAGGGCGGTGCGATGATCGCGGCCGTGCTGCTCAACGCGGCGCTCGATCCGCTGCTGATCTTCGGCGCGGGGCCCATCCCTGCGCTCGGCCTGCGCGGCGCCGCGCTCGGCAACGTCGCGGCCTGGTCGCTGCTGTGCGCCGCCGCGCTGTGGAAGATGCGTCACGAGGGACTGCTCGAGACCCGGACGCCGCCGCGCTGGGCGGCGTTTCGCGCGTCGACGCGCAGCATCCTGCACGTCGGTCTCCCCGCCGCCGCAACCAACGCGATCATCCCGCTGTCGACGGCGCTGGTCGTCGGGATCCTCGCCGGCTTCGGTCCCGAGGCCGTCGCGGGTCTCGGCGTCGCGACGCGCATCGAGGGGCTCGCGATGATCGCGTTCCTCGCGTTGGCGGCGGTCGTCAACCCGTTCTTCGCGGCCAACCTCGGCGCGCGCCGGACCGATCGACTGCTGCTCGCGCTGAACCTGCTGCAACGCTTTGCGCTGCTGTTCGGTGTCGCCGCTGCGGCGCTGTTGTGGCTCGCCGCGCCGTGGCTCGCGGCTCTCTTCACCGCCGATCCGGAGGTTGCGACCGTCGCCCGGCAGTACCTGCGCCTGGTCCCGCTCTCGTACGGCGCGGCTGGCGCCCTGATGCTGTCGAACGCCGCCTTCAACGGCCTCGGTCGTCCGCTCGCCGCCACCGCGATCTCTGCGCTGCGCATGTTCGCGCTGAACGTGCCGATCGCCTGGCTCGGCGCGCGCTGGTTCGGCGTCCCGGGCGTGTTCCTCGGCATCGCCACCGCCAACATCGTGGTCGGCACGCTCGCCGCGGTGTGGATCCGCAGAAGCGCGCGGGAGCCTCGGTAGCGTCAGCCGCCGGTCGCGGGCGAAGCCGCGCGCCGAGCGGCGAGCAGCGCCTGGAACTCGTCCAGCGTCGGACTGCGGTACGGCCGCGGATGGGCTCGCACGCCGATCTCCTCGGCCAGCACCCGAAGCGTATCCGGACACCAGCAGTAGCAGCGGATTGCGTCCACGCGGCCCTCGAACTCCATGAGCCGACTGACATCGTTGAGCCCCTCGACGCCATTCCAGACTCGGTAGCCCAGCACGATGGGCTCGCCGCGATGTTCCAGGACCTCGAAACGGGGGTCCCGATCCTCGCCGGGGAAGCGGCCGAGCGCGTGCGCGAAGAAGTCCTCGCTGTCGGCGGCGCCGTGCATCTCGTTGCCCCCGACGAGCTCCACGCGCGCGTCCGCCGAGACGAGTTCGCGCAGAGCGGCGAGATCGCGGGCGTTGAAGGCCGCGACGAAGCGGTCCACCAGCGCGCGTGAAGGCGCGAGGCCGCCGGCGGTGGGTACGGGATCCGCCAGACGCCCGCGCCCGCGATGAAGCGCCGCCTTCACCGCCGGGATGCTCGCCCCGAGGATCGACGCGGTCTCCTCGACCGAGAGATCGAGCACGTCCTTCATCAGCACGGCGGCGCGTTCGCGAGGGGCGAGTCGTTCGAGGAGCGACCGTGCCGCGTCCCGAACCTCGCCGGACGAAACGGTGCTTGCAGGTCCGGGATGCAGGACCTCTTCGGCGCTATGCTCGGCAAGAACCCCGAGTTCGCGCGCTCGACGCCGCGCCTGGTCGATCCACAGGTTCGTCGCGATTCGCGTCAGGTAGGCACCGGGCTTCTCGATCTCGGCCCAGCGCTTCCCCAGCATCGCAAACACCCGGACGAGCGTGTCCTGGACCAGATCCTCCCCGTCCCAGACGCTGCCCGCCAGACGCACGCAGTAGCGGTGCAAAGCGGGCCGGTGCGGCGCGACGAAATCGACGTACTGGTTCCACGCGGGTTGGAGCCGATCCTGGAGAGGCTTCGGAAACGCACGGCGGCTCATGCTCGCGTCTATGGGCTGGCTCCTTTGCGACAGAACGCATCCCCCTCTCGAATGACGAACGGACTGGCCGAAAGGATGCGAGCACGCGCCCGAACAGCCGGTGGACGCGCCCGAGGTAGGCGGCGAGGCCTTCGCGGCCGGCGGCTCCAGCGGCGGCGAGCGCCGCCATGTCGAGTCCGTTCGAGAAGAACTTGCCCTCGCCCGTCGTGACCAACGCCGCCGGGCCGGGCGTCCCTTCGATCTTCGCGAGCGCCGCCTCGAACGCGTCGAGGAACGCCGGGGTGAAGCGGTTCCCCCCCCCGTCCCGCACGCGCAACACGAACACCGTTCCCTGTCGATCGAGGTCGATCACGACGGCTCCTCCGGCGCGCTCCGCCTGCCTTGTCGCGTCGTCAGCCGTCGGCGAAGATACCCGAGTTCCTCCCGACACGGGGAGCAAGAGGGAGACCATGGCCAACGAAGGATTCCACGAGCGCTTCGAGGATCTCAGCGATGCGGCGCGCGACATGCACCGGGCGATCGTGTCGCTGATGGAAGAGCTGGAGGCCGTCGACTGGTACAACCAGCGCGCGGACGCCTGCAAGGACCCCGAGCTGCGCGCGATCCTGATTCACAACCGGGACGAGGAGAAGGAGCACGCCGCGATGGTGCTCGAGTGGATCCGCCGCCGCGACGGTACGTTCTCCAGGGAGCTGAAGGGCTATCTCTTCACCGAGAAACCGATCGCGAAGCTGGAGTCCGAGCTCGAGGGCTGACCGCGCCAGGCATTGCCCGGTGGCATCGCGCTGGCGCTCGTCCTCTCCTCGCGCGGGAAGGCTTCGTCTCCGCACGGGAGTCCCTGAGCCAGCGCCTCGCCCCCGCGAGAATCGGTACAATGACGGTCCCGTCGAGCATCAGTGGGGCTCGTCCATCATGAATGCGCCGACCTTCGACAACCAACAGGAGCGAATGGATGTGCTGAAGAGATACGCCCTCTTGGCCCCGCTGGTGCTTCTGGTCGCCGGGCCGCCAGCGCGCGCGGCGTCGATCGTCGACCCCGGTTTCGGGCCGTTCCCGTTCACCGCGGGGCCTTGGGAGCTCTCCGGGCTCACGCGCGTCGCGGAAGATCGATACTACGCGGTCGGCGACACCGGTGGGCTGCTCGTTCCACTCGCGATCGGAGTGGACGCGGCGACCGGCGCAGTGACGGGCGTCACGTCCGACTCGCCGGTCGTGCTGGCGGGCGGCGTCGACCTCGAGGGTGTGGCGTGGGACGCCACGACGAGTACGGTGCTCGTGAGCGACGAGGTCGGGCCGGCGATCCGCAGACACGATCCCATGTCGGGTGCAGTGCTGGAAACGGTGGCCGTACCTCCGATCTTCGCGAGTGCGCGTTCCAACCGCAGTCTCGAGTCGCTGTCGCTGGAAGCCGCCACCGGCTCCTTGTGGACCGTGAACGAGGACGCGCTGGTGCCCGACGGACCGGCAACGACGTTCGCGGCCGGGAGCGTCGTTCGTCTCCAGCGCTTCGACGCCGCAGGCGTTCCGGACGCGCAGTGGGCCTACGAAATCGATCCGATTCCAGGAGCGCCGTTCAGCGGTCTGGAGACCAGCGGCGTTGTCGAAGTGCTGGCGCTGCCGAGCGGCGAGCTGCTCGTAATGGAACGCAGCCTGAGTTCGCTGTTCTTCTCGCTGCGCATCTACCAGGTGGATCTCGCCGGTGCGACCGACACCGGCGCCCTGACGAGCCTCGCCGGTACCTCTTACAATCCGGTCGGGAAGACGCTGCTGTGGTCCGCGCAGGGCGGCTTCTCGAATTTCGAAGGCATGGCGCTCGGTCCGCGGCTCGAAGACGGCAGCACGAGCCTGCTGCTGATCGCCGACGACAACGATACGCAGAGCCAGGCGCTCTACCCGCTGCGGGTGGTGTTCGTGCCCGAGCCCGGGACCTCGGCTCTCGTCGGCACCGCGATCGGGGGATTGGCTACCCGACGCGCTCGATCACGGCTGCGGTGAAGTGATCGAGGTTCGAGGATCCTCCGAGATCTCCGGTCCGCGTCGCGGGATTTGCGAGGCACGCGTGGACCGCTGCTTCGATGCGCGCGGCGCTGGTGAGTTCGCCGACGTGCCGCAGCAGCTCCACGGCCGAGAGGATCACCGCCGTCGGGTTCGCGACGCGCTTACCGGCGATGTCGGGCGCGCTGCCGTGCACGGCTTCGAAGACGGCGCAGTCGGCGCCGATGTTGGAGCCGGGCACGACGCCGAGTCCCCCGACGAGGCCCGCGCACAGATCCGACATGATGTCGCCGTACAGGTTCTCGAGCAGCAGCACGTCGAAGCGCGACGGGTCGCGCACGAGCTGCATCGCGCAGTTGTCGATGATGAGTTCGTCGTAGGCGATCGTCTGGTGGTCGCGGGCGACCTTGCGCGCACACTCGAGGAAGAGGCCATCGGTGAGCTTCATGATGTTGGCTTTGTGCACGGCGGTGACGCGGCGCCGGCCGAGCTGCTCGGCAAGCTGGAACGCGTACTTCGAGATGCGCACGCACGCGCGTTCGGTGACGACCTTGAGGCTGGTGACGACGCCGGGCGTTACGCGATGCTCGAGCCCCGAATAGAGGCCCTCGGTGTTCTCGCGGACGACGATCAGGTCGACGTCTTCGAAGCGGCTCGGAAGCCCCGGGATCGACTTCACCGGCCGGATCGACGCGTACAGGTCGAGGGCCTGCCGGAGCGTCACGTTGGCGCTGCGGAAGCCTTCGCCGACCGGCGTCGTGATGGGGCCTTTCAGTGCCAGGCCGAGCCGCCGGATCGACTGGAGGGCGGGCTCCGGGACGGGGGTGCCGTACTTGGCGACGAACTCGCCGCCGGCCTCGACCCGCTCCCACGCCATGGGGACGCCGGCGGCATCCAGGACCTGGACGCACGCCTCGGTGACCTCCGGGCCGATGCCGTCCCCGGGGATCAGCGTGGCGCGGATCGGCCGCTGCTCGGAGAAGGGTTCGAGGGCTTGGCTCGACATGGGGGGGCGGTTCTCCTACTTTCCAGCGCCTTCAAGGGCTGGGAGAGTCTTTCGTGGCGACACAATCCGTGGCCGATTCCAAGGGTCTCGCCGGCAAGCGTCTCGGCGGGATCGAGCTGCTGTGCCGGAAGATCGGCATGACCCGGATCTATAACGAAGCCGGCCAGGTCGTCCCGGTGACGGTCCTCGAGGCTGGCCCCAACGCCGTGGTGCAGAAGAAGACGGCGGCCCAGGATGGCTACGACGCGATCCAGCTCGGCTTCGGCGAGCGCAAGCGGACGCGAACCCCCAAGCCGCTGCTCGGCCACTTCGACAAGGCCCAAGTCTCTCCGAAGCGCCATCTCCACGAGTCGCGCGTCTCCGCGGAGGATGCCACGAAGTGGGAGGTCGGCCAGGAGCTGAAGGCCGACGTATTCGAGGCGGGACAGCGCATCGACGTGATCGGCACCAGCAAGGGCCGCGGCACCGCGGGCGTCGTGAAGCGCCATCATTTCGCGGTGAAGAAAGAATCGCACGGCACGCACGAGGGGTTCCGCAACCCTGGCGCGATCGGTGCCGGTACCTATCCGGGGCACGTGATCAAGGGCCAGCGCATGCCGGGGCATCTCGGCAACGAGCGGGTCACCACGCGCAACCTGGTCGTCGCGAAGGTCGACGCCGAGCGCAACCTGTTGTTGGTGCGGGGCTCCGTGCCCGGGCCCAACGACGGGCTCGTGCGCGTGCGCGCGGCCATCGCCGCGCGCTCGTAGTCCGCTGTACGAGCGCAAGGACGCCCTCTATCGGCGCGCCAAGCGCGAGGGCCGGCGCTCCCGCGCGGCGTACAAGCTCGATGAGCTGCAGCGCGCGCAACGGGTTCTGCGCCGCGGGCAACGGGTCGTCGATCTCGGCGCTTGGCCGGGCGGCTGGCTCCAGGTCGCTGTGGAGGCCGTGGGTCCGAGCGGCCGCGTCGTCGGCATCGATCTCGCCGAGATCGAGCCGTTCGAAGGCCATGAGAACGTGATCGCAATTCAGGAGGATCTCTCGGAACCCGGCGTCGAGACTCGGCTTCTCGACGCGCTCGGGGGGCCGGCCGATGTCGCGCTCTCCGATGCGGCGCCGAAGCTCACCGGCGTCCGGGCGACCGATCGGGCGCGCGAGGAAGCGCTGCTCGAGGCGATCGAAGCGCTGCTCCCGAAGCTGCTGCGGCCCGGCGGCGCGCTGATCCTGAAGCTGCTCGAGAGCCCCGAGGCCCAGGCCGCCGCCAAACGGCTCGGTCGCCGCTTCGCCAGCGCCAAGATCGTCGGCCTGCGCGCCACCCGAGCCGGCAGCTCCGAGAAATACCTCGTCGCCACCGACTTCCGGCCTGTCCTCCGGCCTGCCCAATAGGGGGCCGTCAAGAA
>CAYOHN010000204.1:0-2171 GCA_964403735.1 uncultured Spirochaetales bacterium
CGGCATGCTCCCGGTGGCGCTCGGAGGGCATCGGGAGATCGGCGAAATGCTCGGCGTCGGAGCCGGCGGCGATCTGCGCGCGCCGCTCGGCATCGCCGTGGTCGGCGGGATGCTGTTTTCGACGTTCTTCACGCTGCTGGTCGTCCCGGCCGCATGGGTCGCGGTGGAGACCGTGCGCGATCGGGTGACGCGGCGGCGCGGGGAGCCGACGAGGACCCGCCAGCGCCCCGCCGCGGCGCCGAGCTGAGCCCGCGCTGCCCGCGACGAGCCGAACGCCGGCGCCGCTCCGGCCCGGACGCCTCCCCGCTGCGGTTCTACGTCTCCAGGCTCCGGCCCGACGGCTCGAGTTCCGGCCCTACGGCTCCAGGATCGGCTGCAGCCGCTGCGCCGGCATGGTCTCGCGCAGCTTCTTCAGTGCGCGTGATTCGAGCTGCCGGACGCGTTCCCGAGAGAGACCGAGCGACTGGCCGATCTGCTCGAGCGTGTGCTCTTCCTCGCCGCCCAGGCCGTAGCGAAGGCGCAGGATGAGCTGCTCGCGATCGGTCAGGCCCGAGATCAGCGTGCCGACGCCCGAGCGCATCCGGTCGCCATCGATTCCGCCGTCGGGCGTCAGTGCCAGCGGGTCCGCGACGAACTCCTCGAGCCGCTTCTCCGTTCCCGCCACCGAGGACTCGAGGGAGATCGCTTCGCGCGAGAGCCGGTCGAGGGACTCGAGCGCCTCGATGTCCGTGCCGAGCGCCGGTGCCAGCTCGGCAGCCGTCGGTTCGCGTCCGAGCTTGCCGGTCAGCTCGGCGCGCACGCGCTGGCTGCGCTGGAGTCGGTCGTGGACATGCGAGGGCAGCCGGATCGTGCGCGAGTGGTTCTGGATCGCCCGCACGAGCGCCTGGCGGATCCACCAGACGGCGTACGTGGAGAACTTGAACCCGCGCCGGTGATCGAACTTCTCGACGGCCCGGATCAGCCCCAGGTTTCCTTCCTGGATCAGGTCCGGGAACGACAGACCGAGGTTCCGGTAGTCCTTCGCGATCGCGACGACGAGCTTCAGGTTGTGTTCGATGAAGCGGTTCTTCACGTGCGTCAGACGATCCTGCGCGTCGAGCACCCGATTGACCCGTTCGATGGCCGCGGCCTTGGGCAGGCCGACCTTCACTTCGATTTCGCCGAGGCGCTTGGTCCTGCGGCGCTCCTTCTTCATCTCCTCGGCCAGCGCGACGGCGCGGTCTCGCAGCTCGGCGAGCATGGCGAGTGAGAGCTGCGCCTTGCCGAGTTCGTCGGCTGCCTTCGTGTCGACGCGCTCGAGCGTCTTCAGCGCGGCGCGCTTCTTGACCAGCCGCTCCCGTTCGGCGAGCAGGACTCGCAGTTTCTTGACCGCCCGCTCGACGCGCGCGGCGATCTCGCCGGTCTCCTCGTCGCCCATCGATTCCGAGAGCTTGGCCCCCGTATGCGAGAGCGCGCGCAGCGCATCCCAGCGCCCCACGACGTACCGCGGCGAACACGGAATCATGTACAGCGCGGTCCGGAGCGCCTGGGTCGCCGCCTCGAGCTCCTTGGCGAGGAACACCTCTTCCTCACGACGCAGCGTCCGCGTGCCGCCGATCTCCTGAAAATACGACTCGAGCGGTCGCCGCTCGCGCCCCGGGTCGAGCTCGTCCGAAGAGAACGCCGCAGTCGCGCCCGTCGGGCCTCCGCGCGCCTCGGCGTCCACCATCGCCGTCGTCTGCCGGTCCTCGAGCTTCACTCCCTCTCCTCCAGGCATCCGCTGAACCGAGTCGCCTCGTCTTGGATCCTGTTCTCGATCCCAGGGTGATCCCCCGCGGGCCTCTGGGGCCGGCCTCTGGGGGCCGATCTGATTGCCGTTCGTCGAAGGGGCCACGCACGGTGGAGAAGCGGCGCGGGAGCCTTCGTTGCTTCGAGCGCTGAGACTTTCGTTCCGGAGTCCGTCTTGGCCCTCACTCGGTTCCGGCCCTCACTCGGGTTCCGGCCCTCACTCGGGTTGCGGGAGAATCGGAGAAACCGAGAAAAATCAAATAAATTCAGGACCTTTTCGAGTTCGTTGCGAGTTCCTTGCGAGTCCCGGACCCTCGCGACGCCCCGTGTTTCCGGGACTTTGACGCCGTCTGGGCTGTGGCTGTTCGGCGGGGGTGTTCGAGCAGCCCGGCATTGTCTCCAGA
>CAYOHN010000204.1:2271-6657 GCA_964403735.1 uncultured Spirochaetales bacterium
CTCGGGATCGATGCCGCCGTGCAACCGGTCGCGAATGCGCCACACTGCGCGCCCGTGACGCACGCGGCCGAGGGCGGCGGTTTCTCCGAGCGCGAGTTCTACCTCCAGGAGTTCCGGGGTCGGACCCTCGGCATCGCCTGTCCGTCACCTCTGCTGAGAAGTTCCGATGCACTCGGGTCCGTCGTCGGAACGCTTGCCCGCAATGGGACGCGCGTGCTGGTGATTTCGTCGCGTCGCGCGGCGCTCGAGTCCGTCGTCGGAGAGCGCGTCGTTCCCGCGTCGGCGCCCGGGCTCGAGACGCAGCTGTGGCGGACGTTGCGGCACTCCTCGCGGGCGGGCCTGCTGGTCGGGGGGCGCGAACGCTTCGCCGTCCGGCTGCGCGAACTCGCGCTCAAACTCGGCCTCGTCAAGCTGGTGTGGATCGATCGCGATGGCGGATTCACCGATCGGCGTGGCGCGCGCCTCTCGTTCGTCCACGTCGAAGAACTCCGCGAGCTGCTCGCGGACCGCCGCCGGCTCTCGCAGCGCCGGCGCGCGCTGCTGCGGGAGATCGATGCGATGCTGAGTGGGGGCGTTCCCGCCATCAACGTGTGCGACCTCGCCGGTTTGGAGCAAGAGCTCCTGACCTATGCCGGTTCCGGAACGCTCTTCACGCGCGAGCGCTACGTGGTCGTCCGCGAACTCGGGCTCGACGACTTCGACGCGGCGCATGATCTGATCGGCCGCGGCGTCGCCGAGGGCTTCCTCGCGCCACGCCCGGCGCGCGCCGTGGATCAGGTTCTGGCCCATGGCTTCGGCGCCTTCGTCGAGGGCACGCATCTGGCCGGAATCGGATCCCTGCTTCCGTTCCCGGATGCACCGAGTGCCGGCGAGATCGCATCGCTCTACACGCTCACCCGCTTCCTCGGGGAGGGCGTGGGCCAGCATCTGTTGACCTTCGCAGTGCGGCGCGCGCGGACGCAGAGGCTACGCGTCGTGTTCGGCGTCACCACGCAGCGGCGCGTCGGTGTGTTCTTCGAGCGGCTCGGCTTCGAGCCGGCGACGGCGGAGGAACTGCCGGCGAGCCGCTGGCGCGGATACGATCGCCGCCGCCGCGGGCGCCTGCTCTGCTATCGACGCGACTTGCGGCGCAAGGCGGCGCGCCGCCGCTCTCCCTGAACAGCGGTCGCTCGGCGTCGTCGCTCGGCGCCAATGCTCAGCGCCACCGGGTCGGGTAGCCCGCGAATGTCTGCGGGATCCTGCGCAAATCTTGGACCAGCTCGCGCGCGAGGCCGTCGGGCGTGTCATCGGGAAAGCCGATCGCCACGGCGTCGACGAGCCCGCCGAAACGCTTCTCGACCGCACCGACCAGTTGATCGTACGGCGCGATCGCGGCGAACTCGTGGAGCACGGGATCCGGAACCTCGGCAGCCATCTGCTTCCACTGCCCGCGCTTGCTCATTTCGTGCAGCTTGGCGGCCAGGTCGTCCCAGCCGTGGATCGACAGCACCGGTGCGTAGCTGCGCGTGGAGCCGTAGAACGCGATCCGGTAGCGACACCACTCGACCTGCTTCGCCACCTCGTCGGCGGTGCGGCCGGTGGCGATGAAGCCGCCGCCCCAGACCTCGAAGTGGCGGCGATCGCGAGCCGATCGTTCGAGGCCTTCGAGCACCCGGGGCAGCGCCACCTCCTCCAGGTAGCGGCGCGTGCAGAAGCCGTGCAGCCGGACGCCGTCGCACGCGCGACCGGCGAGTCGGATCATGTCCTTCCCCACGGCGGCGATCGTGATCGGCACCGGCGGCAGGCCGCTGGCCGGCGGCGAGAACTCCGGCGTCATCAGCGTGAAGTGATAGTGCTCGCCCTCGTAGGCGAGCGGCTCGCCGAGTTCCCAGCAGCGCCAGATCGCCCGCAGCGACTCCACGTACTCGCGCAAGCGCGGGACCGGGGCGCTCCACGGCACACTGAAGCGACGCTCGTTGTGACCCTTCACCTGCGGGCCGAGACCGAGGACGAAGCGTCCGCGCGATTCCCGCTGCAGGTCCCAGGCGAGGTTTGCCACGACCATCGGACTGCGCGGGAACGCCACGGCGATCGCGGTGCCGAGCTGGATGCGCTCGGTCGCGAGCGCGGCGAACGCGAGCGGGACGAACGGATCGCTCGCGATCTCGGGCGTCGTGATGCCGTCGAAGCCGAGCGCCTCGGCGCGCTGCGCAGCCGGCGCGACGGCTCGCCAATCGCCGAGGGGAACGGTGGTCTCGATGCGCATGACGGCGCTCCTGGTGTCGGGGAGCCGCGCAGTATACGGCGGCAGTCGCCCCCGCGAGAGCGGGGGCGACTCGGGGCCACGAGACCGGAGCGGGTCTGTAAGCCGGGTTCTGTTCCGATGGCAGGAGACCCGTTGCCGGACCTCCCGACACCGGCGAGGATCATTCGTCTAGGCGGCGCATTGCTGCGTCGCTCGAGCGCTCTCACCCGGACGCCGGTCCCCGTGGGCCGCCGCCTCGCGGCGACGGTCGCGTGGGACTCGGGCGGGCCACCCTCGGCGGCGTCCCTATTCGAGCTTGCTCCGGAAGGGGTTTACCCCGCCGCCGGTCACCCGGTCGGCGCGTGGGCTCTTACCCCACGATTTCACCCTTGCCTGTGCCTCCACCGCGAACCCTCACCAGGCCCGCGGCTTCAACGGCCATCGGCGGTGTGTTTCTGTGGCACTTTCCCTCGGGTCGCCCCGGGTCGCCGTTAGCGACCTTCCTGCCCTGTGGAGCCCGGACTTTCCTCCCGTGGGCGGTGCTTGCCCACCGGCGATCCTCCGACCCGCTCCGGTCGCGACGCAGCGTAGCTGACGCTGCAGCCGAATCTTGTTGACATCTTATTAGGTATCAACTAAATACTCATCTAATGCCCGTCCAGGAATCAGGATCAGTCGCAGTCGGAGACCGTGAAGTTCCGCGGCCCGCGCAGATCTTCGATCCGGTCGCCCGCGCGCTCGAGCGCATCGGCGACCGTTGGACGCTGGTTCTGCTGCGCCAGC
This sequence comes from uncultured Spirochaetales bacterium, assembly GCA_964403735.1. Classification (GTDB taxonomy): domain Bacteria; phylum Myxococcota_A; class UBA9160; order UBA9160; family PR03; genus CAADGG01. Next base: position 5,279 of record CAYOHN010000204.1, read on the forward strand.
TGCTCGGCGGCGCCAAAGGCTTCCAGGAGCTGCGCCAGCGCACCGGCATCGCGCCGCGCGTGCTGTCGGCCCGGCTGCGCCAGCTGGCCGATGAAGGCTGGATCGAGTCCGTGCCGCTCGGCTCTGGCCAGGGGGCATCGCGCGGTAGCGCGCGGTCGCTCTATGCGGTCACCGCGAGCGGGCGGACACTCGAACCGATCATCGCATCGATCGCGCGCTGGTGGGTGCGCCACGCGATGGAGGAGCACATCGCCGACGTCGGTCCGTTCAACGAGACCTCGGCACAGTCGATCCTCGAGTCGCTGCCGTTTCTGCTGCGCGACGACGCGGCAAGTGGCGCGGCGGTCAGCTTCGAGATCCGCCTCACAGGCGCAGGCGGCGGCGTCTGGACGATCCGCATTGCGGATCATCACTGCTCGGTGACGCGCGGTTTCGCCGAGCGCGCGGACGTGCGGTACACGGCCGACGCGCGCGTCTGGTGCGGCGTCGCGCTCGGCCTGCTCGATTCCCGCGATGCCATCAAGCGCGGCCTGCTGACCAAGGAAGGCGGCCGCGCGGCGCTCGATCACTACTTCCACCAGATCCCCCGCCCGAACGCGGAGCGCGCGGAGCGCGCCGAGTCGGGACGTCGGAAGCCTCAGAGGAGAACCCCATGATCTCGTTCGGACCCACGGAAGAACAGGAGATCGCCCGCGAGGCGATGCGCGAGTTCGCGCAGAGCGCCGTCCGGCCGATCGCGCGCCCGAGCGAGGAGACGGCCCACGCGCCGGACGACTTCCTCGCGCAGAGCTGGCAGCTCGGCCTCGTGTCGACGCAGATCCCCGAGACCTTCGGCGGCGGCGGCGAGGAGCGTTCGCCCATCACCAACGCGCTGGTCCTCGAGGAGCTGGCGTTCGGCGACGCCGGTCTCGCGCTGGCCGCGCTGGCGCCCGCGACGTTCGCGATGCCGGTGGTCGAGTTCGGCAGCGACGCCCAGAAGCGCGAGCTGCTGCCGCTCTTCTGTGGCGATCGCTACCACGCGGCGGCGCTCGCGCTGGTCGAGCCGGGTCCGTGCTTCGACCCGATCGGTCTGCGCACGGTCGCCGAGCGCAAGGGCGACGGCTGGGTGCTATCGGGCGCCAAGTGCTTCGTGCCGATGGCCGACCGCGCGAGCCACTTCCTCGTGCTCGCGCGCGAAGGCGAGGGCATCAGCCTCGACGCCGTGCAGGCGTTCATCGTCCCGCGCGATGCCGCCGGGCTCGCGATCTCCGATCCGGAGAAGAAGCTCGGCCTCGGCGCGCTGCCGATGGCGGGCCTCTCGCTCGAACGGGTCGAAGTCGGGGCTGGCGCGCGGCTCGGCGGAGACGCCGGCTGCGATGTCCGGCGGCTGCTGAACCTGT
>CAYOHN010000205.1:0-6610 GCA_964403735.1 uncultured Spirochaetales bacterium
CTTCGTCGCGGCGGAGGCGCCGATCGGGGATGGCGCCGCTCGATTGCTCGAGACCTTCGGGCTGCTGGTTCTGCTCGCACCGGCGTATCGACGGCTGCGTCCCTGGCTCGATGCGGGGCTGTTCCCGGCGCGCAGGCTCCAGGAGCAGGGCGTCGAGCAGTTGCTGTGGGATCTGTCACAGTGCACGTCTGCGGAGCAGGTGCTCGATCTCGTCGCGGAACGACTCGACGGCATCGTGCGTCCGGCGTCGTGCGATGTCTACGTGGCCGGGCGCAGGCGCTTCGAGATTCGCAACGGTGGCTCCGGCTCGTGGCTCTCGGCCGACGGTCCGCTCGTGCGCGCGCTCGCCCGCCGCCCGGCACCGCTGCGCGTCGCTGACGGCGAGCTCGAGCGCAGCGTGCCGGAGCTGACGCCGGAGGAGGCGGCGGTGCTGGTTGCGGCCGGAACGCGCGTGCTGCTCCCGATCCGTTGCGGCAAGGACCTCGCCGCCATCCTTGCGCTCGGTCCGCGCCGATCCGGCGACGTGTATACCGATGGCGACCTCACGCTGCTCGGGGCGATCGCCGAGAAGGCATCCGCGGAGCTGCTCCACCAGCGCGATGCCGAGACGATCCGCGCCGAGCGCGGACGCGCCGAGGAGCTCTCCGTGCTGAAATCCGCAGCCGACGAGGTCCTGCGGCGCCGTTCGCGTTTCCTCGCCGCCGCGAGCCACGATCTGCGCCAGCCGCTGCACGCGCTCTCGATGTATACGAGCCTGCTGCGCGAGCGGATCGGCAGCGACGACGCCGGTGCGCTGATCGAGCAGATCGAGCGCTCGACGGGCTCGCTGTCCGCGATGTTCTCGTCGCTGCTGGATCTCTCGCGGCTCGATGCCGGCGCCGTCGAGCCGCGTATCGGGCCGGTCGCGCTCGACCCGCTTCTCACGGAGTTGTGCGCCGAAGCGATCCCGGCCGCGAAAGCCAAGGAGCTGAAGCTGCTCTACACGCCGGTCGACCTCGCCGTGCGCAGCGATCCGGTGCTGTTGGCCCGCATCGTCCGGAACCTGCTCGAGAACGCGGTTCGCTACACGGACACGGGAGAGGTCCGCGTCGAAGCCCGCGTGTCCGGGAGTCGGGTCATCGTGGAAATCTCCGACACGGGTCCCGGCATCCCGCTGGACCGCCAGCAGATGGTGTTCCAGGAGTTCGTCCGGCTCGCACCGGATGCGGCGTCCCGCGGGCTCGGCCTCGGACTCGCGATCGTCGACCGGCTGGCGCGCACGCTCGGACACCCCTTGGATCTGGACTCGGAGCCGGGCCGCGGGTCCGTGTTCCAGCTGTCGCTGGAACGCGCGGAGCCATCGGCGGGAGCCGCCGTTTCTCCGGAACCCACGGCACTACAGGGCTGCGTCATCGTGCTGGTCGACGACGACCTCGCGGTACTCGGCGCGACGCGCGAGGTGCTCGAGAGCTGGGGATGCCGGGTCGTGGCTGCGACCTCCGCGGCGGAGGCTCGCGAGGCGATCGCGCTGCGCGCGCTGTCGCCCGATGCGATCCTCGCCGACTACCGGCTCAGCGAACTCGACACCGGGCTCGATGCGATCGCCGCGATTCGCGCCGACTGCGGTCGCGCGGTTCCCGCCGCGGTGCTGACCGGCGAGACGACCGATGGTGTCGGCCGCCGGATCCGCGACCACGGCCTCGCGCAACTCGTCAAGCCGATCGCACCGGCGCGCCTGCGCGCATTGCTGACCGAGTTGACGCGCGGCACGGGCTAATCGTCGTCGATGCCGAGCTCGCGCATCACCAGCGTCGCCTCGGTGCGGTTGCTGACGTCGAGCACCTCGAACAGCGTTCGTAGATGGGTCTTCACCGTGCTCTCCGCGATGCCGAGCACCGCGGCGATCTCACGGTTGGTGAGGCCGCGCGCCAGCAGTTTCAGCACGTCGACCTGACGCGGAGTCAATGCCGGCGCGTGCTCTCGGCGTCGAGAAGGCGGTTGCGCGTCCGGGGACGTCCGCTCGGCGAGCGCGGCCGTCGGCACGTAGACGCCTCCCGCCAACACGAGCCGCAGGGCGCTGCGCAGCACTTGGATCGGGGAGGACTTCGGAATGAAACCCGAGGCGCCGCCGTCGAGCGCGCGCCGGATGTCGTCCGGGTCTTCCGACGCCGAGACGATCACGACCGGCACCGCGGGGTGTCGCTGGCGCAGCGCGCGGAAGGCCGTCCAGCCATCGACACCCGGCATCGAGAGGTCGAGCAGCACCAGCTCGATGTCGGCGTCGGCGGCGACGGAGCGCAGCGCGGCATCGCTGTCGGAGGCTTCGACGAACTCCGCATCCAGCTCCGCCAGGGCTTCGCAGAGACCCTCGCGGAAGATCGGATGATCGTCGCAGACGAGGATCTTCACGAGTTCGGCCCTGGGTCGTCCTCGGGAACGGCGTTGGCCCGTTCGATCAGCGCGGCCAATTGATCGTCCGAGAACGCGCCGCGCGTGAAGCGGCTGAGCTTGGCGATCGGGAGGCCGAGGATCATCGCGCGCAGCGTCGCGAAGCGTTCGTCGTCCGCGGGCGGCCCCGCCGGTCCGCCGGGCGCGGGCGGCAGCAACCCGAACGCGCGCAGCAGGCCTCCCGCAGAGGCCTCGATCGCCGCGCGCGCCTGCGGGTCGGCGAGCCAGCGCGACAGCGGCGTGTGGCGGTCGAAGCGCGCGCGGACCGGCGCCACGGCCTCCACCTCGATCGTCGTGCGCAGGCGCAGATCTCGGGAGGATGCTCCCAGCGAGAGCTCGAATGCGCCGTCCTCGACCGCCCACGCGCGCGTCTCGGGATCCCAGAACGCGAACGCGCGCCGATCCAGTGCGAACCGCAGCTCCTGCTCCGCACCCGGCGCGAGCGCAAGCTTTGCGAATGCCGCCAGCTCGCGCGGCGGCCGGCGCACGCGCGCGGCGACATCGCCGACGTAGAGCTGCACGATCTCGCTGCCGGCGCGCGGTCCGACGTTGCGTACGCGACACGAGACTGCGACGCCGGCGTCATCGCGGGCGCGCGTCGTCGAGACGCGCAGGTCGCTGTACTCGAAGCGCGTCGTCGAGAGCCCATGGCCGAACGGAAACAGCGGCGCGTTGCCGATGGCGTCGTGGCCGCGGTATCCCATGAAGACGCCCTCGCCGTAGCGCACCGCGCCGGCTTCGCCGGGGAAGTGCAGGTACGATGGAACGTCCTCGAGCCGCAGCGGCCAGCTCGACGCGAGCTTTCCGGAGGGCGCGATGCGGCCCGTCACCACGTCGGCGACGGCGCCGCCGGCCGCCTGGCCGAGCAACCCGCCGAGCAGCACGGCCCGCGTGCGGCCGAGCCACGGCATCGCGACCGGCGCGCCGGCCGTCACGACGACGACGAGATTCGGCTGCACGTCGGCGATGGCCTCGACGAGCGCGTCGTGCGCCGGCGGCAGTGCGAGATCGCTGCGGTCGACGCCCTCGACCTCGTGCAACGGCGGCAGTCCGACGAACACCAGCGCGACGTCGGACTCCTCGGCGACGCGTCGGGCTTCGGCCAGCGCGTCGGCGTCGGCCTCGTACTTCGCGCCGATCCCGTCTGCGTAGCGCAGCGCGAATCCGCGGGCGCCTCCGGAAATCTCCTCGAGCGCCTCCCACGCGCTCGTCGTCCGGGTCGGCACCACCTGCGAGCTGCCGCCGCCCTGGATCCGCGGTTGCCGCGCGAAGCGGCCGATCACGGCGACGCTCTGTGGCGTCGCAGGATCGAGCGGGAGCGCGTCGCCTTCGTTGCGTAGCAGCACGAGGCACTCCGCGGCCGCCTCGCGTGCCAGCGCGTGGTGCGCATCGGTGTCGGGCGCCGGAGTCGGCGTGGCGGCGCGCGCTTCGGCGGCACGCAACACGCCGGTCACGAACTCGGCGACGACCTCGTCGAGCCGCTGCTCGTCGAGCGTGCCCTCCTGCACCGCCGCGATGACCGAGCGGGGGCCGAGCGGACCGGACGACGGCATCTCGAGATGCAGGCCGGCGGCAACCCCGGCGGCGCGGTCGTCGACGGCGCCCCAGTCCGACACGACGAAGCCGTCGAAGCCCCACTCCTCGCGCAGGACCGTCGACAGCAGCCACGGATGCTCCGACGCGAAGATCCCATTCACGCGGTTGTACGCCGACATCACGGACCACGGCCGCGCGCGCGTGATGGCGATCTCGAACGGGCGCAGGTACAGCTCGCGCAGCGTGCGCTCGTCCACCTCGGAGGAGCACACCATGCGCTCGGTCTCCTGCTCGTTCGCCGCGAAGTGCTTGATGCAGGCGCCGACACCCTGCGGCTGCACGCCTTCGATGAAGGCCGCCGCGAGCTGGCCCGACAGGACGGGATCTTCGCCGAGATACTCGAAGTTGCGTCCCCCGAGCGGCGAGCGCTGGAGGTTCACGCCGGGCCCGAGCACGATATCGACGCCGTGCGCGCGCGCTTCGCGGCCGATCGCCGCGCCCACGCGGCGCGTCAAGGCCTCGTTCCACGCGCAGGCGAGCGCCGACGCCGTGGGAAAGCAGGTCGCCGGCACGGCAGTCCCGGCGCCGGTGTCGTTCGCTGCCGGTGCCTTGCGCAGCCCGTGCGGGCCGTCGGCGAGCCACAGCGACGGAATCTCGAGCCGCTCGATCGCCGTCGTCGTCCAGGTGGAATCCCCGGTAAGCAGGGAGGCCTTCTCCTCGAGCGTGAGCTTCGAGACGAGATCCCGAGCGCGGTGCTTGAGGTCCGTCGACATGGACCGGGACGCTAGCATCGGCGACGGGACAACTCCGGGTTGCTCCGGGTCGCCAGCATCGTGCCGCTCCGGTCGCGATCCCGGCCAGGTCGGTGGAGGATCCATATGGCTAGCTGGGCCGTGCTGGAGACCGAGGCGCCGGAGTTCGCCACGGCGGCGAGCAGACTCTTCGTCGGGGACGACGGCGTGGCGATCGGGTTCCTCGCGACGGCTGCCGAGCAGGGCGTGCCGCACGTGTCTCCGGTGTGCCCGATCTTCTGCGCGCCGCACGTCTATGTGAGCGCCGCCGCGAGCACTCCGAAGGTCGCGGACCTGCGCGCCACGGGCGGCTATGCGCTGCACGCGTTCCTGGCTGACAACGACGAAGAGTTCCAGTTGGCAGGCCGTGCGCGCGAAGTCGCGGAGCCGCCCGAACGCGCGGCCGTCCACGCCGCGATCCGCTTCGCGTCGTTCCAGCGCGACGACCCGATCTTCTGCCTCGACATCGACCGGGCGCTCTGGGTGTACTGGGAGCGCGTCGGTCAGCCCGGCACGCGGCCGGTCCGGCGACGCTGGCAGGCCCGCGCTGCCGACGCCTGACCCGACCGACTCGCACAGGGTTGCCGGGCATCACGAACGCTTCCGGCGCGTGGAGGGCCCGGGCGGAGAAGACACCCTCCGGCCAAGGTCCTCGCCGGCGGGGTCTCGGCTTCGATCTGTCTCCTCTGACGGCTGCGGAGTTTGGCCTCCGGGTGTCTTCTCCGCCCGGGCGCGGGGCTTCTTGCCATTTGTTGTCGGCAACCCTGTCACTCCGTGTGCCAGAGCTCCGCGGCCGTCGGGTCGGCTGGCGCCGCCTTCACGAGGTGCGCGGGCAGGCGCCGCGCAGCGGCGGCGAAGACGCGCGCAGCGGCGTCGTGCCGGCCGGCCACGTACAGCGCGCCGGCCCGTTGCAGCAGCGCGCCGCCGTCCCGGGCCTGCGCGGCCGGAGCGGGCAGGGCGGGCCACAGGGGATCGTCCTTCGCGCGCGCCGCCGCCTGAATCGTTTCGGCGAAGCCGACCCACGCGAGTCCCACCACGGGATCGAGCTTGCCGCGTCCGCCGCCGGCGTGGCCGGCCGCCGCGAGCGTCTCGAGCACGGGCGCGTCGTCGCGGTTGCGCGGGTCGCCGGCGAGCGCGCGGCCGAGCGGCGAGAGCGGGCCGACGTATAGCGCCCAAGGGCCGAGCGGATCGGCGATCCAGCGATCGCGCTCGCCGGCACGGCCGAGTGTCGCCGCGCCGGCCGACACCGCGTGCGGATCGGGCGGCGGACCGGTGAAACCGACCAGCGCGACGATCGGGAAGCGGCCGAAGAAGTCGCCGCGGAAGACGGCGGTCTCCGGGAACACGTCGAGGAAGGTCGCCGCGATGACGCGCAGCTCCGGCTCCGAGAGTTGGTAGAGCGGCAGCCACTGACAGAACACTCCTCCCGGCGTGAGCCGCGCGCGCACCGCGGCGAAGTGCTCGCGCGCGTACAGCGCGCCGGCGCCGGCGTGCCAGGGGACGAAGAGGTCGGCGATGACGACGTCGAAGCGCTCGCTGGTCGTGCCGAGGAAGTTCCGGGCGTCGTCGAGCACGACGGTGGTGCGGGGATCCTGGTAGACGTTCCGGTTGAACTCGGAGAACCAGCGGGCGCCGGCGCGCGCGACCGCCGGCAGCAGCTCGACGAGCGCCAGCGACTCGATCGGGTGCGCGAGCGCGGCGCCGGCGCTGATGCCGGTAGCGGAGCCGGCGTGAAGGACGCGCCGGGCGCCCGGCGCCAGCAGCAGCGGCAGGTGCGCCTGGCGCTCGTGGTGCACGCGTTCCGCGCTGCCGCCGAGCGCGTAGTGCCCGTCGACGCGGATCAGCCGCTCGCCGTC
>CAYOHN010000206.1:0-6609 GCA_964403735.1 uncultured Spirochaetales bacterium
TCTGCAAGATGGTCTTCCTCCGTGTCGTCGTTTCGGGGTCCGTCGATGTTTCGAGCGCTGGCGCCTGTGATCTCAGGGTGGGTCCGGCTCCTAGCCGGCGCGAGCGCAGCCGACGCAGACGGTGGCACCGGGAAGAGCGCGCAGCCGCGCGATGGGGATGGGGCCGCCACAGCGCTCGCAGACGCCTAGGACGCCCTGCGCGGCGCGGTCGAGCGCGTGGTCGAGCGCTGCGAGCCGCCGAAGTGCCAGTTCGTCCAGTGCGCGGGCGCCGCGAATCTCGGAGAGATTCGCACCGTGCTCGGCTTCGTCGAGGGGGAGTTCGCGGTCGGTCGCTTCGAGCGTGCGCTCGGCTTCCTCCCGGCGGGCGAGGCGGGTGCGGATTCGCTCGCGCTCGCGTTCCAACTCCGCGACGAGAGCCGCGACGTCTCCTGCCCGCCCGCGGCGCTCGTCGCCCTTGCGGAGCCCGAGCGACGTCGCGAGTGCCCAGAGCACGTCCGTTTCCGACAGCAGACCCGCGAGGCGGCCCCGGTCGTCGAGAATCGGCAGGCAGCCGATGCGATGCTCGGCCATGCGTTCGGCCGCTTCCGCCAGCGAACTCTCGGGGCCGAGCGTTTCGGGTGCGTGGGTCATGATCTCGCCGACGCGCCACTCGCGGGCCGCGTCGCGCTCGCACGGCTCCAGCGGGCGGCGCAGGCTGATCGGGAAGGGGAGTGACGCGCGCATGTCCTCGAGCGACAGCACTCCGACGACTCGCCGATCGCCGTCACACACAGGAAGGTGTCGGATGCCGCGTTCCCACATGCGCTCGAAGGCCTCCAGGGCGGAGGCGTCCGCGTCGATGAAAACCGGATCGCCACTCATGAAGGTCTTCACATGGGCTTCCATCCTGGGCTCCTTCTCGTGGACTCCCGCTGTTCGGGAGCGGCTGTGCGCGGACCGGGGGCGGGCGGATCGTGCGGGTGCTTTCCTCTCCTCTTCGTGAAAAACGATGCAATGGCTGTACCGCGGCGCGCCCGGTCCTCGGGACTTCCGGCAGCGGCACTCGTTCTCCAGACTGTGGCGTGTCCGCACGGGTGGGGCCAGTCGCCTCGCTCCGGGCGTCCGGCTCGTTTCCGTGCGTCCGGACGAAGCCGCGGGTCGGGACTGGCGTTGGCCCTGGATTTGCTGCTCACCGTCGGAGACTCATGAGTCCCTTACGCGCACTCGCGCTCGACTACGACGGCACCCTGACCACCGGAGGCCCTCCGGCCGCGGAACTCCTCGAGGCGCTGGCGGCGGCGCGCGAAGAAGGCTTCGCGGTCGTCCTCGTCACCGGTCGCATTCTCGAGGAACTCCGGGCCGTATTCCCAGGGGTCGAGTCCCACTTCGATCTGTTGGTCGGAGAAAACGGCGCCGTGCTCGGGGCCGGCGGGCGCATTCACCCGCTGGCAGCGCCGGTCGCTCCGGAGCTCGACGCCGAACTCCTCGCGCGCGGGGTCCCGTTTCGTCGCGGTCGCGTCCTGCTGGCGACGAGCGGCGACCAGGATCGGATCCTGCTCGATGAGATGCGCCGGAGCGGCCTCGATTGCCAGCTCGTCCGCAACCGCGGGGAGCTGATGGTCCTGCCGGCGGGTGTCTCCAAGGGATCGGGGCTGCGCCACGGGCTCGCGTATCTGGGAATCTCGCCGCACAGCACGCTCGGTGTCGGCGATGCGGAGAACGACATCGCGCTGCTCGAGGCCTGCGAGCTCGGCGTGGCCGTCGGAGACGCAGTGAACTCGTTGAAGGCGCGTGCAGACGTGGTTCTCTCCGAGCCGAACGGACAGGGCATCCTCTCGTTGTTGCGCGGGCCGCTGCTCCGAGGAGAGGTGCGCGTCGAGCCGCGGCGCTGGCAGGTCTCGCTCGGCCGGACGCCGGAAGGCGCCCCCGTCGAGCTCCCGGCCTCTCAGATCGACCTCCTGATCGCCGGCGGGAGCGGGAGCGGGAAATCCTTTGCGGCCGGCCTGATCGCCGAACAGCTCGTCGAACTCGGCTACACGGTCTGCGTGTTCGATCCCGAGGGCGACCACGCGCCGCTCGGCCGTCTGCCGCAGTTGGTGACGCTCGGCGGGATGGGGACGCTGCCGGATCTCGAGGATCTCGTTCGCGTCGTGGCGCAGGGGATCAACAGCGTCGTCGTCGACATGTCGCTCGCCGCGTCCAAGGCGAGCAATGATTACGTCCGGCTGGCCTTGCCGATTCTGGAACGCATGCGCGCCGAGCGCGGAGTCCCGCATTGGATCGTCGTCGACGAGGCGCACGCCGCGTTCGGAGTGGACTCTCCGCCTCTGAGCTTCGCGCACAAAGGACACTGTCTGGTGACGTACCGACCCGACCAGGTCTCTCGCGCGGTGCTCGAGGACATGGACTTCGCACTGCTGCTGGCCGGAGATGGCGGGATCGATCCCGAAGTCGCGGCCGCGATGGCGGTCGGGACGAGGCTGGATTCCGCATCGTTGGCTCCGTACCTCGAGTCGGCGAACGCGCAGAAGCGAATCGGGACGCGGCTGGCTCTCGGGGATGGCGTGCTGTTCCGGACCGATGCCCGCCGCGAGCCTCAGCGATTGACGCTGGGCCCGCGTTGGGTCGAGCACGTCCGACACTGGCACAAGTACCTGCACGCGCAGCTCCCGCAGGAGCGATGGTTCTACTTTCGCGATGCCGGCGGTTCCAGTGATGCCGCAGCCGCCAATCTGGCCGAGTTCCACCGGGCGCTCCGTCACGCGAGCGGCGCGCAGTTGCGGCATCATGCAAGGTGCGGAGACTTCTCTCGCTGGCTCGGAGATGTCATTCAGGACGAGATCCTGAGCCGCGCGTTCGGTCGGATCGAGCAGAGGCTGCGCGAGAGATCCACGGACGGGGGCGTCGAGCAGGCGCGGAGGGACCTGCTGGGCGCGATCGAGCAGCGCTATGGCAAGTAGCCTCGACTATTCGGGATCGACGAAGCGCGGCACGCGCTTGCCGAGGTTCGCCTGCACCGCTTCGATCTGGTTCGGGCGACCGAGCAGCGAGCGCTGGAGCGACTCCTCGAGTTGCAATCCCTCCGCGACGGGGACGACACCCGACGCCTCGAGCAACTGCTTGCCGGCACGGATCGCGTCCGGAGACTTACCGGCGATCTCCGCGGCCAGGGCGCGCGCCGCCGCGAGCGGGTCGGTCTCGACACGCGTCGCGAGACCGAGGTGCACGGCCTCCGCACCGTCGACTACGCGACCGGTGAACGTGAGTTCCTTGGCGACGTCGAGGCGCACGAGGCGGCGCAGCGTCTGGGTGCCGCTCATGTCGGGCACGAGTCCCCATTTGATCTCCATGACGGACAGTCGCGCGTCCGGCGCGACGATCCGCAGGTCCGCGCCGAGCGCGATCTGCAGCCCGCCGCCGTAGGCGACGCCGTGGACGGCCGCGATCACCGGCACGGGAACCTCCGTCCAGGCCCACGCGGCGAGCTGCGCGAGATTGGCCGGGCTTTCGGATTCTTCGCGGGACAGCAGTCCCGGTCCGCTGTCTCGCGTGGCTCCGGCCATCGCCTGGAACGAGCCGAAGTCCAGTCCGGCGCAGAACGCGCGGCCCTCGCCGACCAGCACCACCGCCCGCACGCTGCGGTCGCGCGCGAGCGCGCGGCCGGCCTCGACGAGAGCGTGGAACATCGGCAGATCCAGCGCGTTGAGCTTGTCCGGACGGTTCAGCCTCACCTCGGCGACACCTTCGTGTACTGTCACGAGTACCCGATCCGACATCCTCGTTCCTCCCAGGTGGCTCGCGACCTCGCGCGTCAGCGCAGGCTCGCTGCGCGCAGGTGATCCACCTCGTTGAAGTTCTGCAGACACCAGACGAAGCCGGTCATGCCCACGGGCCGCGACTGCGCAACCGCGTATGCCGCGAGCTCCAATTCGAAGCGGTTCCATTCCCAGGGCACGGCGGGAACGTCGAGCAGGTGCGTCAACGCGACGGCATTGGTGCCGCCGTGTGCGACCAGCACGATCCGGTTCCGCCGGGGCGGCAAGGCCCACACCGTGAACTCGTCCTCGCTCTCCTGGCGCACCTGGTGTCGCTCGAGCAGCTCGCCGATCGTCCGCGTCACCCGCGCGTGGAATTCGCGGAAGGTTTCGCCGCCCGGCCAGCCCTCCCAGTGCTCTCCCAGTCGCCGTCGCGCCGCCTGACGGAAGTAGGTGTCCACCTCGATCTGGGACAGGCCGCGCAGGGCGATGCCGATCTCCGCGAGGCCGTCGACGGTAACGGGCGTCAGGCCCGCCGCTTTGGCGAGCGGCTCGGCGGTCTCCTGCGCGCGGTGCAGCGGGCTCACGTAGATCGCGTCGATCGGAGATCCCGAGAGCCGCTCTGCCGCTGCCTGCGCCTGCCGCCGTCCTCGCTCGGTCAGGTGGGCGTCTTCGACGGAGAGTCCGCCGCCGGGCGTCCAGTCCGGTTCCCCGTGGCGGAGCAGGACGATCTCCACCTGCGCGTCGAGCCGCAGGCGCTGTTCTCGGCGCGTGATGGCGCCGGGCGAGAGTTCGGCGGCCGACGGGCTTTCGTCTGCGGACATGGCTCCCTTCCGGGCTTGCCCCGGACTCGACGACGGAAGCGCGTATCATAGCGGGCCCCGATGCGGCGAAAGCCTTCCCCGAGGAGATCCCGATGAGCGCGACGCCCCCTTCGGATTCCGTGCTGAGCCGGGAACAGGACGACGGGATCGTCGTTCTGACTCTCGATCGACCCGAGGCGATGAACGCACTGTCGATCGCGCTGCGCCGGGAGCTGACCCGCGCCTTCCGCGAGATCGTCGCCGATCCATCCGTGGGCGTCGTCGTTGGGAGATGCCCTCCGACTCGAAGCCGCCGCGTCGCGCAGCTTCGCGCGCACGGTTTCCGCCGCAGACGTGGCGGCCCGGCGCCGCGGAATCCAGGAACGAGGGCGCTCGCAGTCGAGCTGACGCGCGCGCCTGGTCGGTGGCCCGCGAAAGCCCCCGTCCTCTCCCATCCGAGGACGGATACTGCATCTGCCGGCCCCGCGGGAACTACGTGGGGCCACGGGATCGCCGCTACACGACGATCGAGAAACGCTACGCGGTTCGCAGTCGATCACTCCGGCGCTGCTCGGGGCCCGCGGATCAGTCGGCCGGGCAGCGCGCCGGTGGCTTCGTCGTGTTCGGAGACCACCTCGCCGTTCTGCACCGTCATCCGGTAGCCATGGGCGCGCTGCACCAGGCGCCGGCCGGCAGCCGGCAGGTCGAAGACCATCTCCGGCGGGTCGATGCGCAACTGGTCGAGGTCGATGACGTTGACGTCGGCGCGCAGGCCGGGCGCCAGACGGCCGCGATCGCCCAGTCCGAAGAGCTGCGCCGTGTTGGCCGTCTGCATGCGGACCACGTGCTCCAGCGGCAGGCGCTCTCCGCGCTGCCGGTCGCGCACCCAGTGGGTCAGCATGAAGGTCGGCATGCTGGCGTCGCAGATGATCCCGCAGTGAGCGCCGCCGTCCGACAGGCCGAGCACGGAGTTCGGATGCAGCAGCATCTCGCGGATCGGTGCGAAGTCGCCGTCGGAGTAGTTGAGAAGCGGGAAGTAGAGCAGCTCCTTGCCGTCGCGCTGGAGCAGCAGGTCGTAGGCGATCTCGTGCGCGGCGCAGCCGGCGCGCTCGGCCATGGCCTTCACACTCCGCTCCGGCGGCGGCTCGTAGTCCGGCGGATCGCCGAGCGGGAAGAGCTTGTGCAGGCTCGACGCGATGTAGTTGGCGATCGGGAGGTTCGGTCCCGGCTGTTCGGCGAGCAGCCGCGCGCGGAGTGCCGGCTCGCACATGCGGCGCACGCGTTCGGCCAACGGCAGCGAAGCAAGCTCTGCGCGATAGGTAGGATGATGGCTGAATGGATGGAAGGTGCTCTCGAGGCCCAGCAGCAATCCGGTGGGCCGACCCGCGACCTGCGGCACGACCCAGGCGCCGCGCGCGCTCGCATCCTCGGCGGCGAGCAGGCTGCGCCGCCACTGCTGCGGATCGAAGTCGTTCTGCAGACACGCGAACGTGACGGGCCGGCCGGTTTCGACCGACAGCTTCTCCATCCACGCGAACTCGACGCTCTCCGGTGCCAGATCGCTCGCCAACTCGAAGACGCCACAACCGGCGTCGCCCAGCGCTCGGCCGATGCCGAGCAGCTCGGCTTCGTTGGCGAAGGTTCCCGGGACGGGTTCACCATCAATCGCCCGGTGCAGCAACGTGCGCGAGGTCGAGAAGCCGAGCGCACCGGCAACCAGCGCCTCGCGCACGATCCGCGCCATCTCGGCGACATCGGCGGGGGTCGAGGCTTCGTTCTTCGCGCCCCGCTCGCCCATCACGTACGCGCGCACGGCGCCGTGCGGCACCTGCGCGGCAACGTCGATCGCGCGGCGCATGCGCTCGATGGCGTCCAGGTACTCGGGAAAGCTCTCCCACTGCCAGTCGATGCCCTCGGCGAGAGCCGTCCCGGGGATGTCCTCGACGCCCTCCATCAGGCCGATCAGCCATTCGTGTCGGTCGGGTCGGGCCGGCGCGAAGCCGACGCCGCAGTTGCCCATCACCACCGTCGTGACGCCGAGCAACGAGGACGACGTCAGATACGGATCCCAG
>CAYOHN010000207.1:0-6585 GCA_964403735.1 uncultured Spirochaetales bacterium
CACCATCGCTGTCGGTGAACTCGCCTTCCTCGAAGTCGGACATGCCGTCGCCGTCGCTGTCCTGTGCGCACGCGGCCACGAACGGAGTCGGCGAGCAGGGATCACCCGGTGAGACGTCGCTCACGTTCGGCGTGCCGTCGCCATCGTCGTCCTCGAAGGCGGCCAGATCTGCCGGCTCGGCTTCGCGGAGGAAGGCCGCGAGGTCGTCGAGCGTGCCTGCGGGCAGGCTGGCGAATGCGCTGTGCGCGGTGATCGCCGATTCGAGCGTCTGCGCCCCGCCGTCGTGGAGGTACGGCGGCGTCGACCAGGCACCGATCAGTCCGGGCGAGTCGAAGCCGTCGAGTGTTCCGCCCAGACGGAGCCCGCTCGCCGCGTCGATCGTGCCGACGTCGTGGCGAAGACCGAGCGGCGAGTCGGTCAATTCGGTCGGCGTATGACAACCGAGACAACCCTGACCGGCGAACTCGGCCTGGCCGGCCTGTGCGCTGGCGCTCATGGCGCCGGCGCTCGGGCGATGGGGACTCTCTTGCGACTCGGTCAGCGAAAGGACGTACGCGGCGAGCGCATCCAGATCGGGATCGAGTCCCGTCTTCGGCGCCCCGAGCGCGTCCCCCGCGGCCGCGAATTCGGCAGGCGTCAGGAAGCCTAGACCGAAGTTCAACGAGCGGATCTGGATCTCGAAATCCTGGACCTCGTCGAAGTTGCCCGACCAGTGCAGCAGGCCGTGCCCGCTGCCCTTGCCGCGCAGCGAGATCGTGCTGCGCAGACCTTCGCCGAATTGCCCGAGATCCCACACCCGGCCATCGTCGAGGCCGTTCTTGTGACACGAAGCGCAGCTCATGTAGTTGTCGAGCGCGATGCGATCGTCGGCCGCATCGTAGAAGTGCTGCTTGCCGAGCAGGACGTCACTCGACAGCAACTCGACCCCGACGACGTCGACCGGTGCGAGCAGCTGCGTCGCGGGCAGGTTCGACTGCAGCATGTCGGTCAGGTCGAAGCGTGAGACGCTGCGGTCGAGGAAGTTGTGCACGTAGGCCCGGCTGCCGTCGGTCGCAAGCGCCACGCTCTGCGGCGCCCGTCCAGTCGGCAGACGCATCAGCTGGAAGCCGCTCTGGACGTCGTAGACTGCGAGCTCCCGGCTCGTCTCGAGCGTCACGAAGAGGTAGCGGTCGTCCCCGCTGAGCGCGGCGCTGGTCGCGACGCTCGAGTTGTCGTGATCGACGCGGAACAACGGATCTTCGAGGCCGCTCGAGAGATCGATGCGCGACGTGTTCGCGCGCACCGTCGATTCGAAGGTCATGCCCGGAATGCCTCGCAACAACCCCGATTGGATGTTGTCCTTCTTGGTCGGTACATAGGCGAAGCTCTCGTCGAAGCTGACGACGGCGGCGCCGAGGTAGTTGGGCAGACCAGGCCCCTGCACCTCGGACTGCGAACGGCCGTCGTGGGGCAAGCCGATGGTGCCGACGAGCGTCATGGCGACGGGGTCGACCGTGAACACCTGACCAGCGCCGCTCGACACGACCGGATCCACCGTGTGCTCGTCGGGCACGGGCGGTGTCACGAAGTTGCTGACGAAGAGCTGCGAGTCGTCGAACCGCATCGAGACGTGCCGCGGCGTACCGGTGAGCACCAGGCTGCCCACCAGCGAATGATCCGCAGCCAGGCGCTTCTCGAGCGTGGCGAGCGCCTCGAGGACGACGAAGTAGTACGCGCCGTCGCCACTGAACACGATGCCGTGCGGCTGTGCGCCGCGGGGGAGAGCAAACGTATGGTCGACCGAGAGCAGCACCGCATCGATCACGCTGACCGACGATGCATCCTTGTTCGTGACGAAGATGCGATTCGCGCCTGGCTGCTTGGCGAGCGACCAAGGCTTTCGACCCACTCCGATCTCGGCGACCAGCGTGCCCGATTCGTCGATCACCGACACCGTGTCGTTGTCGGGGTTCACGTTCCAGATCCGATCTCCGGCGCCGGTATCTTCGACGAGCAGCGTCGTCGAGTGCCGCGGCGCGTCGGGCAGAGGCGTCACCGGAGTGAGACTCGCCAGGGCGATCTGGCCGATCTCCGTCTTGCGAGCGGTCGGAGTCGCGAAGTCGGAGCCCGTCTGGTCGTCGAGGACGACCCAGTTGACGCCGTCCTCGCTGCCCTCGAAATACCACTGCACGGGGTCGCGTCCCGTATTGTCGTCCGCCGTCGTGAACGTGTAGAAGTCGATCTCGACGTTCTGTCCCATGTCGAGGACGAGTGGCTGGCGATTGACGTCGCGCCACCTGGTGTTCGTGTTCGCATCGTTTGCCCGACCCGCGGCTTCGTTGCCCGAGTTGTTGCCGCCCGGGTTGGTCGCCGCATAGGCGAGGATGCGGTCTCCGCCCTGGTAGACCGAAAGCTCGGAGAGCTGGATCGAGTTCGCCCCGGCATCGTCGCGGAGCTTCGTCGAGCGGAACCGGTAATAGCGATAGCCCGGGAACTCGGTCGGAATCAGCCTCGCATCCGCCCAGTCTGCGCGGTCACCGCACAGATCGCCGTTGTCGAAGACCTTCAACGTGAGCATATGGGCGCCCGAGACGTCGAGATTCACCACCTCGGTCGGCGTCGAGTCGATGAAGCTGCCGCTCGCGTAGACGTTCACGAAATCGACATCGACCTCGAAGCTCACGTCGCCGCACGAGCCATCTCGCTCGTCGTCGAGACCGATACGAGAAAAGAACCGGTCGTACTCTCCATTCAACCGGATATCGATCTCGGAATAGGCGTGGACACCGACACCCTTCGGATACACGACGCCGTCCAGCGTGATGGGGCTGCCGTCTGCCACGCCGATGTCGCCGTTGCTGCGATCGCGCTCGGCGGGACCGAGGCCGTTCTGCTCGCTGTCCCACACGAGATCCGAGATGTAGATGCCTCCCTCGGGCTCGGGCTCCGGTACGAATGCGCGCTCGACGTTGATCGTCTCGCCGATCGACGGCGTTCCGTCGGCGTCGAGCGCAAACAACCAGTAGTTGCCGACGATCAGCACGTTCGGATTGGCGGGAAAGCTGACCGTGAACGTGCCATCTCCATTGTCGACGTGAGAGAGCGGCAGGAACCGCTGATCGGTGTTCAGGTGGTGCGTCGTCGCCGAGAGGCGCACGATCGAGAAGCTCGTCGTATCCGCGCTCGCGGTCACGACCAGATCGTCGCCGGCATTGAGCGTCGAACCGGGCGGCACCGACAGGGTCGGGCGAACGGCCGGCGAGTCGTCACTCTCGAAGAGGTAGGGGGGCGAGTAGATCTGACCGTCGAGATGGTTCGCGCTGCAGCCTCCACACGCGCCGCCACCTGCCGACAGCACTCGGCCATCTTTCAGAAGCAGCGCCGTCGAGTGGTAGTTGCGCGGGATCGTGATGCTGTCGACAACGGTCCACGTATCGCTCGCGGGGTCGTAGATCTCCGCCGGTAGCACCGAACCCTGGTCGCTGAAGATTTTCGCGACGGTATTGCCGCCGATCACCAACACCTGACCGTTCGGCATCATCACCGAATTGCTGAGCGCACGCGGGTAGGTCATCGGCGCGCCGGCCGTCAACACCGGTGCCGGCCCGTTCAGATCGATCAAGTAGACGTTGTCGACGGTGGTCGGCGGATCGGCGCGCCTGTCGGCACCGCCGATCAGCAGCATCTTGCCGGCGTCGTAGTTGACCGCATTACCGTACATGCGCGGGTTGTCGCCGATCATCTGGCCGAGGTTGACGTTCGGGGCGCCGCCGATCGGATCGAAGCGAAAGTAGGTCTGGGTCGGCCCGGCCGACATGAGGTCGCCCTGGGGCGCCACGGTCAGGTGCGTCCACCACTCGTGATTCAGTGCGCCCGTCGGGTTCGGTGCCGATTGGATCGCGTTCTGTTCGTCGACGAGCGTCTGCATATTCGCGTTCGGCGTGGCGGTCCAGGTGTTGGTAGCGGGGTCGTACACCTCGCTGCGATTGCCGGCGTCCTTGCCATAGCTCGCGAAGACGCGGTTGTCCGGCAGCGTCACGTTCGTCGCGTACCAGCGGCGATCGATCATGTCGGCGCGCGGTGACCAGACGAGCGTATCGGGGTCGAAGCTCGAGGTGCGCCGATCGCTCGGGTTGCCGCCCGATGCGAGGATGGTGCCGTCTTCGAGCGTCGAGATGCCCGCGCAGAACATGTCGTGAAAGTTGCTGTCGGCGTTGAGGAACGTCTCACCGATGGGGTCGAAGACCGATGCGTGGGTGAAAGTGGGGCCGCTGGGGAACGCGTTGGTCTCGGTCGAGGACCACGAAAGGATCCGGCCGTCGGGCAGGTTCGCCGCCGAGATCGCGATATGGGGCCACTGGATCACCGGCCCCCACTTGCCGAAGATCGACTCGTTCGAGCTGTAGAAGTTCAGCTGACCGTCCGCGGGGATCGGCTCGAAGTTCGGGTTGCCGGTGCGATAACCGACGTCCAGCACCTGCCCGCCCGTCTTCTCGAAGAACTCGACGCGCAGGGTATGCGGGCCTGCCGTCAGCGTCGTACTGCTCGCGACCGAGACGGCGCCGTGCAACCCGTCATTGTCGACGACGACATCGCCGTCGATGTAGAGCTTCGAGCCGTCGTCGGAGTTCGTGTAGAACTCGTAGTCACCCGTCGTCGGCACATCGATCTGCTGGGTGAAGACGAGCGCGAAGGTATCGACCTGAGACGTCACCGAGAGGCTGATCGAGGTCGAGGTCCCCGTATCGTCGGCCGTGAGCGCGGCGAAGTTCGGCAGCAGATCGAAGGATGCGTCGTACATCTGCCAGCTGAAGTCGGCCGAAACTCGGGGCGCGGCGGCACACAGACAGCCAAACGACAGCGCGAGCATGAGGGCGAGGCGACCCGTACGCCGGCGCGGCGGGTCGGTGAGCGGGATCGGCGAGCTTCGGGGCACGGAATACTCCAGCAGCAGCTTCGGTCGGCGACGGTCCCCGCCCGCACCGCCATCGCGGGCGCGCCGGGCTCCTGGAGATCGTGCGCTGATTCAGGCACTTCGGACGCGCACTCGGGCGATGCGAACCCTGATCAAGCGCCCGCCCTCGCCCGCCGCCCTGCGGCGTGACGCTCCGATGTGTGAGTGGCCATTCTAGACACTTGGTGACGGTCGGTGATACAGATTTCACCCCAACTGCAGCAGATCCCGTCGTGTGGGAGAGTCCTCCGGGCCCAGGTGAGCGGCCGGACGCCCCACCGCACTCCTGTCGTGCGCGCAGCGGCCTCGAGAAGCACCCTCGTCTCCTGCCTCACCCCGTGCCGTCGCGGTTTCGCCTGCCCGGCCCCAGTCGCGCAGGCGCGGTTCTTCGCCGAGATCGTGAATCCCAGCCGATCTCCACCAGAACGCCACACCGCGACGCGGCGGAGCGCTTCGGAGCAGCCCATGCTGTCCGCGCAGATTCACGCCGAGGGGTCCATGACACGCCAGCAGCATTCGCAGGGCGCAAAGAGCCGCGGCGCATCGAATCGACACGGCCGGGCCCGGCTCGATGTCGCCATGCCCGCGGCGGCGTGTCGAATGGCGCGCCAAGCCCTGCTTCGCGCAGTGGTGGCGCGGGTTGTCCGCGCGGCCACCGCCGCACGGGCGTCGGGCGGCTTCGCCGCTCTCGCGGCGGTCAACGCATGCGCCATCCTCGGTGCTCCGATCGCCGAGGCGACCGAGACCGCTCGCGGCGTCGTGTTCGAAGATCGTGACGGCGATGGCGTGCGCGGCGCCGGCGAGCCCGGTGTCGCTGGCGTACGGGTCTCGAACGGCCGAGCGATCGTGACGAGTGACGCAGACGGCCGCTACTCGATCGACCTGGGCCCCGACGAGGTGCTCTTCATCACCAAGCCCGCAGGTTGGATGACGCCGGTCGACGCGAACAACCTGCCGCGCTTCTACTATGTCCACTCGCCCGATGGCTCGCCGGAGCTTCGGTATCCCGGCGTCTCGCCCACGGGCCCGCTGCCGGGTTCGATCGACTTCGCGCTCACTCGGCGCGAGGAATTGGCACGCTTCGAGGTGATTCTGCTCGCCGATCCGCAACCGCAGACCGAGGTCGAGCTGGCGTATCTGCGCGACGACGTGATCGCCGAGCTGGTCGGCACGACGGCCCTCTTCGGCATGACGCTCGGCGACCTCCTCTTCGACGATCTCTCGTTCTTTCCACGCTACAACGCGATCGTCTCGCAGGTGGGCGTGCCGTGGTACAACGTGCCCGGCAACCACGAGTTGAACCTCGATGCCCGCGACGACGCGCACTCACTCGAAACGTTCAAGCGGGTTTTTGGTCCGCCGTACTACTCGTTCGAGGTGGCCGGCGCCGTCTTCTACGTGCTCGACAACATCGACTACAAAGGCGTCGGCGAGAGCGACCCGGCCGACTTCCGGCGGAACGGCGGATACACCGCGCGCATCGGTCGACGGCAGCTCGCGTGGATGAAGCGGGACTTGGCTTCGGTCCCCGCGGACAAGCTCGTCTTCGTCGCCATGCACGCGCCTCTCCGCACCTACCTGGGTGATTACGAGGGCGCGAACACCCAGGATCGGCGTGCGCTCCTGAAGCTCCTCTCTGGCCGCGAGCACCT
>CAYOHN010000208.1:0-2518 GCA_964403735.1 uncultured Spirochaetales bacterium
TTGGCTCGCCCGGCGCGGCGGGCGACGGCGCTGCGGTTGGCGTGGCAGCAGAAGGCTGGCGCGTGGCACCGCCGGCCGGCACCGACGACGGCGGCTCCTGCTCGCGATCGATTTCTCGCAATAGTTCTTCTTGGCGGCGCAGTTCTTCCTCGATCTCGGTTTCGAGCGAGGCCTGTCGTTGCAGCTCGTCCTCGATCTCCGCTTCGCGCTGCGCCTCGGCGCCGCCGCCGCGTCCGCCACCACCACCGCCACCGCCGGGAATGCCGAACAAGACGTCCCCGGTGACGGCACCGTAGAGCCCCGCCATGGTTCCGACCGCAAGCGCGCCGATCGGCCCCATCGACGCGCCGATCATCGCGCCGAGCAGCATCCCTTCCATCATGCTCTGCGCGCGCTTGCCGGCGCTCGCGCCGTTGGGGCCGGCCGGGTTCGCGGGATCGTACGGATCGTACGGGTCGGTCGTCGGATCGGGGATCGAGGCCGCGGGATCGGAGCCGTTCGGATCCGGGTCGGAGCCTCCGGACGCAGGAGCCGTGCCACTCGGGCCGCTCGCGCAGGCGAAGTGCAGCAGCAGCGTTGCGATCGCGAGCGTAACGACGCCGGTCCGCCGACGAGTGCTGGACCCGGGCGATCCGCAGCCGGACACGAGGAAGTGCCTGGACGGGCGCATCATGCGCCATCACCTTCGCGTAGGGCCGCATCCCAGCGGCAGCGTTGGAGAGATACCACAGCGAGAGGGTGCCATCGAATCGTCCCGGAGACGAACCGGCGTTCCGGACCGCTCCCGAACCACTCTCCGTGCGGGACGCGACGAAGCCACCGAGACGCGCGTTCGGTCGACGCGTCGCAGCAGGGTCGATTCGTTTCTGCATCCATGCGAATCCCTTGGAATTCCCGCTAGATCCGGGGGTTGGATGTCAGATTCGCGAAGTGGGTGACAGAGCCCTGCTGACGATTTCGGTCGACTCTCGAGTCGGTTCCAAGTATTCTAACGCGCTGCATCGGAGGGCCGAACGCGACCGAACGGGCGTTCGAAGGCACCCACTGGAGAGAGCGAGACCGATCGAGCGAGACAAACAGGGAGAAGCCGGGAATCGGCGGGGGGACCGCCGCGAAGCCCGGTGCCGAGCTGGAGGGACTTCGTGGGCCTGACGCTGATCCGGAAGAGCCGGGGCGCTCGTCCCAAACGCGATCCGAAGATCGCCCTCGTCCTCGCCGGCGGCGCCGTGTCCGGCGGCGCCTTCAAAGTGGGCGGCCTGAAGGCGCTCGACGACTTCCTGGTCGGACGGAAGATCACCGACTTCAGCACCTACGTCGGGCTGTCGGCGGGCTCGATTCTCGCGGTCGCTCTTGCCAGCGGTGTGTCTCCGAGCGAGATGATCCGCGTGCTCGAAGGGCGCAGTCGCCGGATGGACCAGCTGCGCCCCACCGACTTCTACAATCCCAACTGGCGCGAGTTCGTCGGCCGTCCCGCCAAGCTCAGCTACGACCTGCTGGCATTCCTGCCCGGCATCGGCGCGGACTTCCTGCGCGCGTTGCCCCGTTTGCCCGAGGTCGTCGGCGCGCCGCTGCGCCGCTTCGCCAGCGCGCCGAGCTACGCCCACTTCGAGAAGGCCGCGCTCGCATTGCTCCAGCACGTCTCTCCGACGCGCGAGATTCCGGCGCTCACCAACCACATCCCGTCGGGTCTGTTCGACAACGCCAGTCTCGAGCGCTGGCTGCGCCAGAATCTCGCGCGGATGCGGATGCCCAACGACTTCCGCGCGTTCCTGCGCAAGCGCAACCGCTCGCTCTACATCACGGCGTGTGATCTCGACACCGCCGAGCGCGAACTCTTCGGCCCGGACGAGCGTTGCGACGCGACGATCGCGCAGGCCGTCCAGGCCTCGACGGCGCTGCCGCTGTTCTACAAGCCGGCGCGCATCAACGGTGTCGACTACGTCGATGGCGGCGTGCGCCATACCGCCAGCATCGACGTCGCGATCGAGAAGGGAGCGGATCTGATCATCTGCTACAACCCCTTCCGTCCCTTCCTCAATCGGATCGACGCCGAGGGGGGCACCGGGCCGTACTTCGCCAATGGCCGCTACCTCGCCGACCGCGGCCTCAAGGTGGTGCTGAACCAGGTGTTCCGGACGTTGCTGCATTCGCGGCTCAAGCTCGGCCTGCAGCGCTACCTCACCGACGACCGGTTCCAGGGCGACATCCTGCTGCTCGAACCGCGCGAACGCGACGCCGAGTTCTTCAACGTCAACCCTCTGGCGTTCTGGAAGCGCTCCGACGCGATCCAGCACGGCTTCGAATCCGTGCGCATGACGCTCGAACAGAATTTCGACGCCGTATCGGAGGTGCTCTGCCACTACGGGCTCGAGATGAGTCGCGACGCGGCCCGCAAGAAGGCCGATCGCGTGCGGGCCGAACGCGGCTGGGCGCAGCCGGTCGGAGACGACGGCGGCGTCGAGCCGGATTCCGACGCGCGCGCGCCGCTGCGCCTGGTGCGCACCGAGAGCGCCTGATC
>CAYOHN010000208.1:2618-6574 GCA_964403735.1 uncultured Spirochaetales bacterium
GGCCCGGGAGCGCAGCCTCCGCGTCTGCAACTCCGGCCGGAATCGATCGACGGGTCAGCCCTTGTCCCCCGGGGTGAACGGTGGTACTCTCAGCCGGCCTTCTCCACCTGTGAACCCCCGAGCGTGTTCCCGGGAAGTCTTCCCGACAGTTCCGTTTCGTGCGGGTGAGAGGCTCGTGATGTGTACGCTCGTTGCCCTCCACCGTTGCGTTGCCGGCGTCCCGCTCTGGGTCGCCGCGAACCGCGACGAGTATCTCGACCGTCCCGCCGAAGGGCCGGCGCTACGCGTCGGCCCGACCGGACCGATCGTGGCGCCGCTCGATCGGCGCGCCGGCGGGACCTGGTGGGGGATCCATCCGATGGGTGTGTTCGTGGCCGTGACCAACCGGCCGACCGCGCAGCTCGACACGACGCGCCGTTCGCGCGGCCAACTCGTCCTCGACCTGCTCGCCGCCGGCTCCGCCCGGCGGGCCGCCGAGCGCGCCGCCGCCCTCGACACCGGCCTGTACAACCCGTGCAATCTGTTTCTCGCCGATGCCCACGATGCGTTCGCCCTCGTGTACGAGGAGGCGCCGGTTCTTCTTCCGCTGGCGCCCGGCGTCCACGTCGTCGGCAACGCCGATCCGGACGACCGGACCGTCGCGAAGATCGGCCGCACGATGGAGCGCGCCGAAGGCATCGCCGCCGGACCGGCGCGCGCGGTCCGCGATGGCCTGGCGTCGCTGTGCCGCACCCATGGCGACGACACCGAAGCGACCGGTGACACGTGCGTGCATCGCGGCGGCTACGGAACGCGCAGCTCGACGCTGCTGCGACTGGGCTCGGTCCAGGGCGATCTGCTCGAGCACGCGGACGGTCCGCCCTGCACGAGTCCCTACGACGATTTCACTCCTCTCCTGGCAGAGTTGGGGCGCGCCGCCTCGGCCGGCTCGGGGGAGACGGAGACGAGGAAGGCGAGTTGAGGAGAATCGGCAGCAACATCCGCAAGCAGAACACCGATGCGAAGAACCATCGCATCATCAAGAACATCATTCGCTACACGGACGAGGAAGGGCCGCGCAACGAGTACCCGAAGAAGATCGTGTCCCCACCGAGCCCGTCGCCCTGTTGTAGCGATGAGAATCGCGAGATCGTCGGATCGACGCGCGAGGTGGACGGCTTCAAGTTCGCCTACAAGATCTGCAAGGAGTGCGGCTACGCGCTCAAGTTCTACTACCCCGCGAATACCGGGACCAGCGAGGCGGTGACCAACTACCGCCAGTGGAAGCGCTACATGGTCCAGTGACGCGGGCCGAGAGCTCCCGCGCGGGCGGCCCGGCCGGGCCGCCCGCCATGCCCTTTGCGCCCACGGTCACGGCCGTTCAGCCGGCTATGCTGGCCCGGTGGCCGACGCCTTCCCCTCCGACCGCCCGATCGAGACCCTCGCCGATGCCGCGGCCTGGCTCGAGGGCCTGATCAACGTCGAGCGCCTCCCCGATCTGCCGGTCCGGCGGCTCGGCCTCGAGCCGATCCGTCGCCTGCTCGCACGACTCGGAAATCCCCAGGACGGGCTCTCCGTCGTCCACATCGCCGGCTCGAAGGGCAAAGGCTCGACGGCGCTGCTGACCGAGGCGCTGCTCGGCGCCGCCGGCGAGCGCGTCGGCACCTTCACGTCGCCGCATCTCGAGCGCTGGACCGAGCGCTTCCGGATCGGCGGCGCCGACGTGGAGGACGCGCGGCTCGCCGCCGCCGTTTCGCGCTTGCGCCCGCACGTCGAGGCGCTGCGCGCCGAGGATCCAGCGCACGCGCCGACCTTCTTCGACGCGACGACCGCCGCCGCACTGCTGTTGTTCGCCGAGGCCGAGCTCGATCGCGTCGTGCTCGAGGTGGGTCTCGGCGGCCGGCTCGATTCGACCAACGTCGTCGAGCCGGCGGTCACCTGCATCACGACGATCGAGCTCGAGCACACCGAGCAGCTCGGGACGACGGTCGCGGCGATCGCCGCGGAGAAGGCGGGCATCCTGAAGCCCGGCCGTCCTCTGGTGCTCGGGGCCCTTCCGCCGGCCGCCGAGGCGGTGGTGCTGGCGCGCGCGGAGGAACTCGGCGTCCCCGTCACGCGTCTCGGTCGCGACTTCGATGCCGTGCTGCGCAGCCCGGCGACGCTCGATGGGCTTGCGCTCTCGCTGCGCGACGGCGCGTTCGCCGTCGACGCGACGCTGCCGGTGCTGGGCGCGCACCATGCGGCGAGCGCGGCGCTCGCGCTCGCCTGCGTGCGTCGCCTCGCGTCGCACGACGAGGCCGCAGTGGCCGCGGCGGTCGTGCGCGGATTCGCCGGCGCCCGGCTTCCCGGTCGCGTCGAAGTGGTCGGACGCGCGCCGTGGCTCGTCGTCGATGCGGCGCACACGGCGGCATCGGCATCGGCGCTCGCGGCGGCGCTCGCGTGCGTGCCGCGAGAAGCGGTGCATCTCGTGCTGTCGGTGTCGGCCGGTAAGGATCTGCCGGCGATCCTCGCGGCGCTGTTGCCGCTCGCCACGTGCGTCACGGTCACGCGCGCCGAGCCGACGCGCTCGCTGGCGCCCGACGAGATTGCCGCTGCAGCGCGCGCCGTTGCGCCGGGCGCCGCGCTGCGTGTCGTGCCGAACCCCCACCTCGCGCTGCGCGCGGCGCGCGAGTCCGCCCGCGCCGACGAGTTGGTGATCGCGACCGGATCCCTCTACCTGGCCGGCATCGCGCGCCGGATCTGGAACGAGCCGCCGGCGCCGGTCCGGGTCAGCCGCCGGAAAGCGACGCCTTCAGGTGTCGGAACACCGCGGCCATCGTGAAGCCTTCGTGGGGCGCCGGCGGGGCCGGCGGGCGCAATTAACGAAAACAATAAGCTAATGCTGATTAAAACTCTCATAGGACCTCCTTGAGTTTATTGTCTAGTATTAGAGCAAGCGATATGCCAAAGAATGCATCGTGAAATCAATTACTTAAGCGGGCAGGGGCCATTATGGCCTTATGAAGTGACAAAGAATTAATCAAGTTCCACAAAAGGTTGTTTTTACTTTTTCACCTGGTTTTGCTGGTATGGCCAAATCGGCAAACTCAGCTTTCTCCTTATAAGGTGTTTGAAAGACGTTATACAGGCGATGGATGGTTTGTGAATTACCTTGGATATAATCGTCTATGGCCTTTTGAATGAGATGGTTACGTGGGATTAAGTAGGGATTGTACTTCGCTAGAACTTCTTCTTGAGTGAGCGAAAGACGCTTTTCCCACTTGCCGATAAATTTTTTGAGTTGATCATCAACAGGGAAGTCATGGGTCTCTGTCAGAAGAGTAAAAATTTTACGAAAGCTTTGAGTGAAATCTAATTTGTGATCTTCAAGATAATAAAGCCATTGCTGAATAAGATCACTGTCCTCTTTGGTGGGGTGGTCGATGCCAAGTTTGAGACTGAGAACTCTTAAGTATTCTGTCTTAAAGTTCTCCTGAGTTTTCTGCAATAAAGATTCGAGTTTCTCTTTGGCATGCTTCGGATTTTCAAACAGTGGGATCAGGCAATCCGCAAATCGCGCTAAATTCCACATG
Source organism: uncultured Spirochaetales bacterium (assembly GCA_964403735.1). GTDB lineage: Bacteria > Myxococcota_A > UBA9160 > UBA9160 > PR03 > CAADGG01. The sequence goes on from CAYOHN010000208.1 coordinate 6,170, forward strand.
GCGATTGGGATTTGATTAGCATACATATAACGACCATTGCGATCAATATAACTAAATACTTGCTGGTGGTTAAATTCTTCCATAAATGCACAGGGGCCGTAATCAATGGTTTCACCAGAGATGGCCATATTGTCGGTATTCATCACTCCATGAATAAAGCCTAAACCCATCCATTGGCAGACGAGTTTAACTTGCTTACTTGCCGCTGCTTGAAAGAGTTGAGCATAGCGATTTTCTGTATCATTCCAACAACTGGGATATAATCTTTTGATGGTGTAATCGGCGAGGATTCTTAAGTTTTCATGGTCCTGTCTGCCGAGGAAAAATTGAAAAGTTCCAACACGAATATGGGCGGCACGCCCGCGAGCCGGGCCACGTGCAACCCATAGGAGCGATCGGCCCGGC
>CAYOHN010000209.1:0-1835 GCA_964403735.1 uncultured Spirochaetales bacterium
CTTCCGCGTCGGACGCCGGGGTCGCGCGCGGCTCGAGGCCCGCGGCGGCGACGCGGACTGGCAGTGGGCGTGGGCCTCGCACGGGGCCTACGGGCACCTCGCCGGCGCGCCGCGCCACCACCGGCTGCTCGCTGTCTCGTCGCGGTTCGTCGTGGTCCTCGATGCGGTCGCCGGGCGCGGTCACCATCGGCTGGCGTCGAGCCTGCACTTGCACCCGGATCTGCCCACCGGCTGCGTGCGCGTGATCCCGATCGGATTCGAGGCGCGCGTGAGCGAAGCGCCGTTCCACGGACATTTCGGCGAAGATCGTCCGATGCCGAGGTGGTCCGGCGAGATCGCCGCGATGCTCCCCTGGACGGGCGGATGGCTGATCGACACGACGCCAGCCGCATCGCCGGACCTGCAACTCGAGCGTCACGGAACAGGGATTCGAATCCGCTACACCAATGACAACTGGATTTGTGACGCGCGCTGGAATTGCGCGCGGCCTGGCGACACCGCATCCGTAGAGCTTCGCCTTTGCCATCCCGGCGGGGACTCTGCTATATGAGGCCGGTTATGATTCTCGGGTTCCATCGCAGTCACGAGGCCAGCGTCGCGCTCTTCGACGGAGACGGCCGCCCGCTCTTCGCCGCCTCCGAGGAACGCTTCAGCCGCGTCAAGATGCAGGGCGGCTGGCCGCGCCTCACGGCGGATTTCGTGACCAAGAGCTTCGACCTGAGCGGCGCCGAAGCCGTCCACGGCGGCCTCCCCCTGCAAAAGCGTCTCTCGCGCGAGGCCCAGATTGCTCTGTGGAACCTCCGCAACCGCCGCCTCCAGGACATTCACCCGAAGCGCTTTCGGAAGCTCCGCGACGTCGCGCTCGGCAAGACCCGCTCCGACGAGCAACAGCTCTTCCCGGGGATCGACCGCCAGTTCGTCGATCATCACACGTGCCACGCCGCCAGCGCCTACTACCAGTCCGGTTTCGACGAAGCCGAGGTGATGACAGTCGACGGTGTCGGGGACGCCTACAGCGTGCGCTTCTTCCGCGGCGCGAAGGGCCGGCTCCAGCCGCGTACGGCGTTCTTCCACACGCAGACCCCATTCGGTCACAACTACGAATACGTGACGACGATGCTCGGCTTCCATCCGCACCGCCACGCCGGCAAGGTGACGGGCCTCGCAGCCCATGGCACTCCGGATCCCCGCCTGGTCGCAGCGATGGATGCGTTTCTGTCGGAGCTCTGGTCGGCCGGTCGTGGGCGGCCGTACTTCTTCATGCTGCACTCGCAGCACGGCTCGACGAAGGGCGACCATGCGTTCGAGCAGGCGGTCCGCGAGCTCCGGGAGACCCGCCAGACTCGCTTCGGGGATTGGTCCAACGCGGACCTCGCCGCGACGATCCAGCACATCCTCGAGCGCGACGTCCTCGCGCTGATCGAACAGCAGATCCCGCGACGAGACGGTCAGCCGATCTGCGTCGCCGGCGGCGTCTTCGCCAACGTCAAGCTCAACAAGCTGGTGAAGGAGATGGGCTTCGGGCACATCTTCGTCCAACCGGCGATGGGAGACTCCGGTCTCGCGGTCGGCGGCCCGCTCTACGTCATGGGGCAGCGCGGCCGGCTCCAGCCGTATCGCCTGGAGAGCGTCTACCTCGGACCCGAGTTCGACGAGGACACGATGCTCGCCGCCGTGCGGGCGGCGGGGCTCGAAGCGCAGCGTTTCGACCCAGTGGAGCCGGAGATCGCGAAGCTACTCGCGGAGGGCCGCGTCGTCGCGCGATTCCAGGGGCGCATGGAGTTCGGCCCGCGGGCCCTCGGCAACCGTTCGATCCTGTATCACGCGACCGACGC